>NZ_JAPVZN010000026.1:0-627 GCF_041432385.1 Streptococcus sp. 27098_8_91 | reverse complement strand
GTTGGTGCTTTCGTTTTCCCATAAGTTCGAACGGTTGTTGGAGTTACCTTACCTGTTTTTGAATCAACTTCATAGGTAGTGGTATCAATCACATCATGACCTTCAGAATCTTTAGATTGTTCAACCTTAGTTTTTGCACCAACTTTAACAATTGTCTTACCTGCTGGGGTGACGACTAGGTTACCAACGTGTTCTGTGATATGACCGTCCTTTGAATCTACATCGTAAGTGGTTGTAGTAACTGTTTTACCTTTAGCTCCTTCAACGCGTTCATTAGGTGTGTCAACTTCTCGTTCACCATCTCTAACATACTCAACTTCTGGTTCAATCGGGGTTTCTACTACTTTGTCCTTGGCTGCGACTTTGACAATTGTTACTGTTGGATTTACTACTACTGGTTCTCCTACTCTTTCTGTAATTGTTCCATCTGATGGATTTACTTCGTAAGTAGTTGTTACTGTGCTTGAACCTGCTTGTCCTGCTTCTTCTACATTGTCTTGGCCTTTATCGCGCGTATCATCTTTTACGTATTTCTTAGGTGATGGGATTTCGGTTGTTTCTACTTTATCCTTCGCTGGAACCTTGACAATAGTTTCTGTTGGATTTACTACTACTGGTTTTCCTACT
>NZ_JAPVZN010000025.1:0-633 GCF_041432385.1 Streptococcus sp. 27098_8_91 | reverse complement strand
TCTAGCTGTTTCAAGTGATAGTAGTAGGTCGAACGAGCTAGTTTAATGGCTTTTAGAAGAATATCTAACGAAAACTCAGTCATTAATTCTTGAACAATTTCTGTCTTTCTTCTTTCTCTTTTTCCTCCTTCAATCGGAGTTCTCTCAACTTTTTTAGGATGGCATTCTCCGCTCTCAGGTACTCATTTTCTGCTTGAAGACGTTCTAATTCTGTCCTCTCTTCAGGTCTCGTTTTTAGCTTATGTCCCATTTTAGGTATTCTCCCTCTTGTTTTCTCAACAATAGTATACCCGTTTTTCTTGTATTGTGCTAGCCAATTAAGAAGTATCGTACGACTTGGGAGGCCGTATTCAAGTGAAACTCTATCTTTAGTCCAGCCTTCATGTAAGACTTTATTAATCATTTCTTGTTTTAAATCAGGAGAATAGTAACGATTTTTTCCTTTTTTGACGAATTCTATTCCGTAACGATCAATCAATTTAATCATGTACCTAATATTAGAATTGTTTATCCCAAATTTATTTGAAAGCTTCTCTAAGCTATATCCTTGTTTTCTAAGTTCATAGATTTGAACTTTATCATCATAAGTTAATTTCATAATAAAAATACCCCAAAAGTTAGATTTTTATGTCT
>NZ_JAPVZN010000024.1:0-690 GCF_041432385.1 Streptococcus sp. 27098_8_91 | reverse complement strand
GGTCCCGTAGTGTAGCGGTTATCACGTCGCCCTGTCACGGCGAAGATCGCGGGTTCGATTCCCGTCGGGACCGTTTAAGATAACGTAAGTTATTTTAGACTCGTTAGCTCAGTTGGTAGAGCAATTGACTTTTAATCAATGGGTCACTGGTTCGAGCCCAGTACGGGTCATCATTGCGGGTTTGGCGGAATTGGCAGACGCACCAGATTTAGGATCTGGCGCTTAACGGCGTGGGGGTTCAAGTCCCTTAACCCGCATAATAGAAATAAGCCGGCTTAGCTCAGTTGGTAGAGCATCTGATTTGTAATCAGAGGGTCGCGTGTTCAAGTCATGTAGCCGGCATTTTTTTAATATAACCAAGAGGTCGATGCGAACGTAGTTCAGTGGTAGAACACCACCTTGCCAAGGTGGGGGTCGCGGGTTCGAATCCCGTCGTTCGCTTAGAGAGGCCGGGGTGGCGGAACTGGCAGACGCACAGGACTTAAAATCCTGCGATTGGTAACGATCGTACCGGTTCGATCCCGGTCCTCGGCATATAATGAGCACCCTTAGCTCAACTGGATAGAGTACCTGACTACGAATCAGGCGGTTAGAGGTTCGACTCCTCTAGGGTGCATTTTTTCTATTTAACTCGGGAAGTAGCTCAGCTTGGTAGAGTACTTGGTTTGGGACCAAGGTGTCGCAGGTTCG
>NZ_JAPVZN010000023.1:0-751 GCF_041432385.1 Streptococcus sp. 27098_8_91 | reverse complement strand
AAGTCGATGCACTTGTTGATGCTGAGGTCGATGCACTTGTGCTTGCTGACTCAGATGCTGAGGTCGATGCACTTGTGCTTGCTGACTCAGATGCTGATGTCGATGCACTTGTGCTTGCTGATTCAGACGCTGAGGTCGATGCACTTGTGCTTGCTGACTCAGATGCTGAGGTCGATGCACTTGTTGACGCTGATTCAGATGCTGATGTGCTTGCGGATTGACTTGCGCTTGTCGATGCTGACTGGCTAGCTGATGTGCTGGCTGATTGACTGGCGCTTGTTGAAGCTGACTGGCTAGCTGACGTGCTTGCTGATTGGCTTGCACTGGTTGACGCTGACTGGCTAGCTGACGTGCTGGCTGATTGGCTCGCACTTGTCGATGCTGACTCAGACGCTGATGTGCTTGCTGATTGGCTCGCACTTGTCGATGCTGATTGGCTAGCTGACGTGCTGGCTGATTGACTGGCGCTTGTTGAAGCTGACTGGCTAGCTGACGTGCTTGCTGATTGACTTGCGCTTGTTGAAGCACTTTGGCTTGCAGACGTGCTGGCTGATTGGCTCGCACTGGTTGACGCTGACTGGCTAGCCGACGTGCTTGCTGATTGACTGGCGCTTGTTGAAGCACTTTGGCTTGCCGACGTGCTTGCGGATTGACTGGCGCTTGTTGATGCTGATTCAGATGCCGATGTACTTGCTGATTGGCTTGCACTGGTTGACGCTGACTGGCTAGCCGATGTACTTGCGGATTGACT
>NZ_JAPVZN010000022.1:0-764 GCF_041432385.1 Streptococcus sp. 27098_8_91 | reverse complement strand
GAAAACCTCCAAAGTGGCTTTAGCTTTACACCTGTCAATGGAACAGCAACAGAAGAATCGCCATTAGGACAAAATGTAACAGGAAAAGTTGGTCTAGAAGTTAAGAAAGGGAAGTATACTGCCCGTGCAATTTCAACAGACGGAACTAACAGCACAACAGGATACTTTGTTTTTGAAATACATGAACAAGCAGAAAAGTACCCACTAGAAGGTAAAACAGAGACTGTTACAGTTGGAGATTCACTAAAGACATGGAATGGACGTGTAGATTCTAACCAATACACAGAAGCACCAAAAGGACGTGGAGTTGGAGTAGAATGGGGATGGAAAGGAGAAGCGCCAAAAGTTGTCCAAGATACAGCAGGTGTCTTCAAATACACAGCCACAGCAACCCATCCAGATAAATCAGTAGCTGAATCTAATCCGCAAGTAACTATTATTGTTAAACCAAAAGCTCCGACGATTGAAACAGATTTGACTGGTAAAGCAGAAGTTCCTAACACGGAAGTTGTAGTAAATGTTCATGAGGGGGTAAAAGATGGCTCTACTGTAACGCTTTATTCTCCGGAAGGACGTGCCATTGGTACAGGTACTGTGACAAATGGAAAAGCGAAAATCACAGGAACAATTCCAGTAGGGAATATTACAGCTAAAACAACTGTTCAAACGCCAGGACAGCCTAATGTTGAGTCAGAACTAAGCCCAATTAAGGTAGCAACCAAAATCGCTGAAACTGAAAAACCAGGTAAGATTGAAATCACACG
>NZ_JAPVZN010000021.1:0-1940 GCF_041432385.1 Streptococcus sp. 27098_8_91 | reverse complement strand
CATGTGGTACAGACACTCAATATCAAACTGCAGTAAAGCTCCATGGGGTCTTTCCGTCCTGTCGCGGGTAACCTGCATCTTCACAGGTACTAAAATTTCACCGAGTCTCTCGTTGAGACAGTGCCCAAATCATTACGCCTTTCGTGCGGGTCGGAACTTACCCGACAAGGAATTTCGCTACCTTAGGACCGTTATAGTTACGGCCGCCGTTTACTGGGGCTTCAATTCATACCTTCGCGTTACCGCTAAGCACTCCTCTTAACCTTCCAGCACCGGGCAGGCGTCACCCCCTATACATCATCTTACGATTTAGCAGAGAGCTGTGTTTTTGATAAACAGTTGCTTGGGCCTATTCACTGCGGCTGACTTAAAGTCAGCACCCCTTCTCCCGAAGTTACGGGGTCATTTTGCCGAGTTCCTTAACGAGAGTTCTCTCGCTCACCTGAGGCTACTCGCCTCGACTACCTGTGTCGGTTTGCGGTACGGGTAGAGTATGTTTAAACGCTAGAAGCTTTTCTTGGCAGTGTGACGTCACTAACTTCGCTACTAAACTTCGCTCCCCATCACAGCTCAATGTTATAGAACTAAGCATTTAACTCAATTCACACCTCACTGCTTAGACAGACTCTTCCAATCGTCTGCTTTAGTTAGCCTACTGCGTCCCTCCATCACTACATACTCTAGTACAGGAATATCAACCTGTTGTCCATCGGATACACCTTTCGGTCTCTCCTTAGGTCCCGACTAACCCAGGGCGGACGAGCCTTCCCCTGGAAACCTTAGTCTTACGGTGGACAGGATTCTCACCTGTCTTTCGCTACTCATACCGGCATTCTCACTTCTATGCGTTCCAGCACTCCTCACGGTACACCTTCTTCACACATAGAACGCTCTCCTACCATACCTATAAAGGTATCCACAGCTTCGGTAAATTGTTTTAGCCCCGGTACATTTTCGGCGCAGGGTCACTCGACTAGTGAGCTATTACGCACTCTTTGAATGAATAGCTGCTTCTAAGCTAACATCCTAGTTGTCTGTGCAACCCCACATCCTTTTCCACTTAACAATTATTTTGGGACCTTAGCTGGTGGTCTGGGCTGTTTCCCTTTCGACTACGGATCTTAGCACTCGCAGTCTGACTGCCGACCATAATTCATTGGCATTCGGAGTTTATCTGAGATTGGTAATCCGGGATGGACCCCTCACCCAAACAGTGCTCTACCTCCAAGAATCTCTAATGTCGACGCTAGCCCTAAAGCTATTTCGGAGAGAACCAGCTATCTCCAAGTTCGTTTGGAATTTCTCCGCTACCCACAAGTCATCCAAGCACTTTTCAACGTGCCCTGGTTCGGTCCTCCAGTGCGTCTTACCGCACCTTCAACCTGCTCATGGGTAGGTCACATGGTTTCGGGTCTACGACATGATACTAACTCGCCCTGTTCAGACTCGGTTTCCCTACGGCTCCGTCTCTTCAACTTAACCTCGCATCATATCGTAACTCGCCGGTTCATTCTACAAAAGGCACGCTCTCACCCATTAACGGGCTCGAACTTGTTGTAGGCACACGGTTTCAGGTTCTATTTCACTCCCCTCCCGGGGTGCTTTTCACCTTTCCCTCACGGTACTGGTTCACTATCGGTCACTAGGGAGTATTTAGGGTTGGGAGATGGTCCTCCCAGATTCCGACGGGATTTCACGTGTCCCGCCGTACTCAGGATACTGCTAGGTACAAAGACTATTTTGAATACGAGGCTATCACTCTCTTTGGCTGATCTTCCCAAACCATTCTTCTATAGTCTTTGAGTCCACATTGCAGTCCTACAACCCCGAAGAGTAAACTCTTCGGTTTGCCCTTCTGCCGTTTCGCTCGCCGCTACTAAGGCAATCGCTTTTGCTTTCTCTTCCTGCAGCTACTTAGATGTTTCAGTTCACTGCGTCTT
>NZ_JAPVZN010000020.1:0-3707 GCF_041432385.1 Streptococcus sp. 27098_8_91 | reverse complement strand
GAAGTTCCAGTAGAAACTCCAGCTAAGGTAACACCAGTTGCAGTTAATCCGAATGTAAATCACGAAGATACTACAGCTACTATTGATAATGGAGCTAAGTCAAATGATTCTCAAAAAGTATTGCCAAATACTGGTACTGAATCAAATGCGACTCTTGCATCTCTAGGCCTTCTTGGTATTCTAGGTGGTCTCGGACTTGCTCTTGGAAAGAAAAAAGAAGACTAAAAATTTAGTCAATCACTATTCATTCTTTTGTATTGTAAAGATAAACTAGATTGGTTCTGGGAATCATGTTAGTCGTAAAATAAAAAGAATGTTTAGATAAAGAAAGCGAACAATGCTAGGATTTTGTTAAACGGAATTCTAAGTATTGTTCGCTTTTTGGGCTCCTTGTCAACTGTAGTGGGTTAAATAAAAGCTAAAATATGGAGAGGGCAATCGTTGTCCTCTCCATATTTTAGGATAGTTATTAATCCATTTTTCGATAAATGCGACTTTTTTGGGAGTCGTTTCTTAAAATTGATTGAAACAAGATATGAACAAAGAGGTTAGGAAAGTCAAAATAATTTTTAAAAATGTTTTAGAATCCGTAGTGTACTAATTTAAGTTCAATCTACTATAGCTCCCTTAGGTAACCATCTACGAATGAGTCAGTTGTGATTCTCATTAGTTCCCCTTTCCCAAGAGGCATAGGGATGTGTATAGTAGATATGCTCCTTAGAAAACACATCAGCCAAGCGGTTGAATTCGGCTCCATTGTCTGCCGTGATGGAAAGAATTTGATGCTGTTTTAAGATGAGTTTTAGAGCTTAATTGACCGACTCAGCGCTTTTATTTTTGGGGTATTGAGCACTTACCATTCGTTATCCTCGAGAAATGTATTGTACTATGAAACAACTAATACGATAAGCTACAACGGATTTATTCTACAGAAAGGAAAAACTCCAGTTTTATTTAGAAGGATAAAAGGTAAATAACTTATATACAATTTATTTCGAATTTTTTTAAATAAAACAAACTTTAAAGGCAAAAGAATACAAAAACAATAAAAATGAAGCGCCGCTAATAATGCCAATCGTTTGAGTGATATTTTAAATATGATTCATTTTTAATCGTTTGAAGAATGAAAACATCAAAATAATTCAATACTATCAAGGAAAAATAGAGGCTGAATCAAATATAATTATTTTAGATGCATAAAAACTAAAAAAAGTTTGACTTAAGCGATAAATAGTTTGCATATTCCCAATAAAAAGTATAAAATTATACTTGGATAGCTTTTCCTGTGAATATAAACAATATGTAAATATAAGCAATATGTGTTTCAGGTGAGCAAATTCAAAAAAAGGAGATAATAGAATGGATAAAAAATCATCCATGAGTCGTATTGAACGCCAAAAACGAGAAAAAGTTTTACGCTTTTCTATTCGTAAATATAGCTTTGGTGCGGCTTCAGTTGCTGTTGCAGCACTGATGTTTTTGGGTGCGCGCGTCGTTAGTGCGGATAGCGTAACACCTGTCGACCAACCTCATGTAGAGGCTTTAACTCAAGATACTAGTCCGCTAGCATCGCAGGATAAGGAAGAGCCTACTAGTTCTGTAAAAGTGGATACAGCTGTTGCAAGTCAGCTTGTGACACAGCTCAAAGACCAGCTCCACGTCAAGGAAGCTGCTAATACAGATCTTTTGGTTGCTGCCAAGGAAGAACTTGCTAAGGCTGAACTGACTCTCGCTGATTCAAAAGTGAGTCAAGAAGAAGTGGACGCTTTAGTAGCTCGCTTGACCAATGTTTTGGACCAGCTACGAGCAGTGGAAACTCCTCAAGTCAAAGAAGATAAAAATGACGAAAGCACACAGGAAGCAACTCCGGAAATCAAGCCAGAAGTAGCGAAGCCAACTTCAGAAATTTCAGCTAAGTCTGAGGAAACTTCAGAAAATACTAATGCTGAGCAACTGGAAAAAGCTAAAGCTAGTCTCAAATTATCTATTGAACGTTTGGAGCAGACTATCGCCCAAACACCTGAGAATGACTTGACACGTGAAATCTTGGAGAAAGCTATCGCCCAAGTTGCCGTAGCCAAGTCTGCATTTGGTGGTGTAGAAGTTAGCCTTCGTGATGTTGAGGATATGAATCGTGTCATCAAACGTAACGAAAGTTCTGTTATGATCGCACGTAATCGTTTGACTTCAGGTTCTCATGATCCACGTAATGGTCAAAGTATGGGACAGGGAACAGGTTTTAGAGCAAATGGTCAAATTAATCAAGGTGCTTTAACCAATATCAAGTATTTTGCTTCTGTCGATCCGAAAGAGAACGGTGGGCAAAAAACAATAAATGATAATCCAGAATTCACTAAAAATAAGACTGATATTAAAGCAACCTATGTACAAGATAGCGAAGGAAAATGGATCGTCTATGATGTCTTCTTCAATAACGATGGAAAAAGGATGACAAAGGCTTCATATCAGCAAGAATATTATTTCCAAGCTCCTTTTAATATCATGCACTCGTCTAATACGGTAAAAGATTTGAGTTTCACACGTTACCGTAATGATAGTGGTAGAAGACTTTCTGACGGATTCCAAGGCTTTACCCAATATGGAAATACAGCCTATATACCTACATCTAAAGTATGGGAACAGAATTATAATCTCTTTAATGGTGATAAACGAACAATCTATGATCCATATTCAGGAGTGACTCGTGATAACCAGCGATGGGCTGTCTTCAAAAACAACGAGAAAGACCCTGTCTTAAATAGCCTTACAAAAAATAAAAACGGTGGCTATCCAGGTGCATCATATTATCTTGGAGTTAAGACTGGACAAGAAAGTGCCGATTATGCAATGCACATGCATGCCAAGATTAGACTAAGAGATGATGTTACTGCTGAAGAAGCGGCTCAATATGGTCGTGTCTATGCAGCCTCAGTGACATACGGAAGAACTACTAATCAGTCTTATATTATGGGGGCAACGGGAACAAGTTTACAAGCAGACCCAGAGGCACCATTAGACCCAATTCAAGGTTTGACAGTTACAAAAACAGTAGGAGATAACGCAGGAGATCCAGTGAATCCAGTATCTTCAGGTTATGTCAAACATAAAAATGGTAAATCATTCCCTGCAGGAATGAACTGGACGTGGCAAGATAATAATTCGCCAAGTACCGCACAAGCTGGAGTATTCAAGTATACTTCTATTGCCACTTATAAAGACGGCTCTAAATCAACTGACGCTAATTCTGGTTCAGATGGAACAGTTACATTAATCGTTAAACCTAAAAAACCAGCTATTACAACAGATGTTGCTAACAAAAAAGGCTTAACAGGTCAACAAATTACTGTAAATGTTGGAAGTGGAGTGCCAAACGGTTCAACAGTTAACCTTTACGATGGTGATACAGTTATCGGAACTGGAACAACTAATGGAGAAACTGCAACAGTTACAGTTACAGGAGCTCTACCAGGAAAACCTATTACAGCTGCAACAGTTGTAAATAATGGTGGAACAGTAACTTCTGATAAAAGTGACCCAGTTACTCCAACAGAAGCACCAGATAACCAACCACCAAAGATTTACTGGCTTAAAGAAGATGGCAGTCGACAAGAGTTAGGTTCCACTCATGCGGCCGGTCAAAATGTTGTTATTCCACTCTATCGTGGTGATGCAGTGAACACACGTCTCATCACAATTGATGATAGTGG
>NZ_JAPVZN010000019.1:0-4372 GCF_041432385.1 Streptococcus sp. 27098_8_91 | reverse complement strand
CCACTGTCATCTATAGTGATGAGACGTGTGTTCACTGCATCACCACGGTAGAGTGGAATAACTACATTTTGACCGGCCGCATGAGTGTAGCCTAACTCTTGTCGACTGCCATCGTCTTTAAGCCAGTAAATCTTTGGTGGAGTTGTATCACGTGGTGTTATCTTAGCTGGAGTTGTTACATCAGGAACTTCAACAGTTGGTTGACCTGGTTCTGTAATCTTACCTATACCTGGGACATTACCTTCAGGTAAATCACTATTAGGTACTTTACCTTTACCGTCTTTACCGATTGTGACTGGGATTGGCTTGTCACCTTTACCTGGGATTTCTACCTTAGTTTCTGGTGGGTATGTTGAGCCATCTGGTTTCTTCGGTGTTACTGTAACGTCACCTGTCTTAGGATCTTGATTCAACTCTAATGTTGGTGTAATAGATTGTGTAACCTTGACAGTTGATGTAAACTCCGCACTTTGTCCAACGTTATTGACAGACTTGACCTTGACCTTATAGTCGCCAGGATCTGAAGCAACACGACCTGTGATAATAAGCTTGTGCTCATAATCACTCACTTTTTGAACTTCAACTTTTTGATCTTTAAGTTCCAGCTTACTATCCACTAACTTGATAGAATCAGCTGGATTATAACCTAGTTTTGGATCACCAAGTGAAAATCCTGCTAGATTATCTTTAGTTGTAAATTCAAGTCGAATTTCCTTACCTTTTTCGATAGTTTGATCAGCCCCCGTCACCTTAGGAGATGGCAAACCATACCATTGCATATCATTTCGGTGGGTGCTGAACTCATAGGAGCGCATCCCTGCTGCATACATGAGTGGAGTCCCCTCAGCAGCCTTGGTTTTGAAACGAAAGATATAGTTTGATGCACTATCCTTAGTTCTACCACGATAATCAATATCAAAATGATAAACTCTTTGCGTATGCTGGATCAACCAATCCTTCAAATAATCTGATACCAGAACATCCTTCTCCGTTGTCGTACGGGCACCACCTGTACGATTAAAATAGAGTGTATCAGGTTTTGAAATGATTTCTTCAAATGTTTTAATCTCTCCATCAGCACCTTTCCAGAAAGCATCGGTAGTGGCGGCTTTGCCCCAAGCCTGCTCGATAGCTCCACCAGGGGTACCAATGTTAACATCCTTAGACGTAGAGCTAACCTGATCTTTAAAAATGTCGTATAAGTTTCGTGGTAATCTTCCTTGAGTATCAATACGTACTTTGCTACTATCACCACCCCAGTAACTAGCAAATGATGCCGAACCGTCGTTTACCAAGGTATGACCAGTTGGAATGGTAAACCAAGCATGAGCATTTTGGTGGTTTTCAGGATTAGCTTCAAACTCAACGACCCAATCGTAGGTATCTCCGTTTTTAGTGACATCAACCTTAACGACATCCTTGACATCCTTAACTCTTTGTTTATCCGCAGTATTTTGGTTACGGTCTCTAAAGAGCATGGTACCAGCTGGATAACCTGAGCCATCTCCTTCCTTTGTGAAGTAGAGCCCAACAGCATTGTCATAGGTTGCCCCCGCATCAGCGCGAAGCGTTGTCCCAACTGGGATAGCCGCGCCATTACGGACGTCATTATGACCAGAAGTCAAACGATTACGTGCAATCATAACAGAGCTTTCGTTACGTTTGATGACACGATTCATATCCTCAACATCACGAAGGCTAACTTCTACACCACCAAATGCAGACTTGGCTACAGCAACTTGGGCGATAGCTTTCTCCAAGATTTCACGTGTCAAGTCATTCTCAGGTGTTTGGGCGATAGCCTGCTCCAAACGATCAATAGATACTTTGAGACTAGCTTTAGCTTTTTCCAGTTGCTCAGCATTAGTATTTTCTGAAGTTTCCTCAGACTTAGCTGAAATTTCTGGAGTTGGCTTCACTACTTCTGGCTTGATTTCCGGAGTTGCTTCCTGTGTACTTTCACCATTTTTATCTTCTTTGCCTTGAGATACTTCCACTGCTCGTAGCTGGTCCAAAACATTGGTCAAGCGAGCTACTAAAGCGTCCACTTCTTCTTGACTCACTTTTGAATCAGCGAGAGTCTGTTCAGCCTTAACAAGTTCTTCCTTAGCAGTAACCAAAAGATCTGTATTCGCAGCTTCCTTGACGTGGAGCTGGTCTTTGATCTGTGCCACAAGCTGACTTGCAACAGCTGTATCCACTTTTACAGAACTAACAGGCTCTTCCTTATCTTGCGATGCTAGCGGACTAGTATCTTGAATTGAAGCCCCTACATGAGGTTGTTCGACAGGTGTTACGCTATCCGCACTAACGACGCGCGCACCCAAAAACATCAGCGCTGCAACAGCAACTGAAGCCGCACCGAAACTATACTTACGAATAGAGAAGCGTAAGACTTTTTCCTGTTGCCGACGCTTTACTCTACTTAGTGAATTTGATTTTTTTTCCATAGTTCCTCCTTATATTAAAGACAAAATCAAATTGAGAAGCAGTATTCCCTCTGGGGAATAATACAATAAAAATCACTCTTTTGAGCAATTTTTACACATTACAGCTATTACAGCTATTACAGCTATTACAGCTATTACAGCTATTACAGCTCGATTGTATCATTTTCAATTCATTTAAGCAATCATAAAGCCATTCAACCTCTCGAATAAAGCGCAAACATATGCGAACGTTTATAACACATTAATATACAGCTTGTTTAAATAAAACAGAAAGATTCTCCTTTCTGATGACATTCTCTATATATTAGATTAGAAAGTGTACTAATCGCTCACCGATTGAGAACTTTTGGGAACATTTCAAAACTGAGCACTAGGATTGAAGTCATACAATATTTTGAGAGGGGTTTGGTACCAATACTGATGTCTCCCTTTTTCAGAAATAAAACAACGACCTTGTACTTCTTCAAATGAGGAACAAGGTCGTTTCTTAATCTTTTATTTCATCGTTCACTTAACAGTGAGTAGTTCAAACTTTAACGAAATGCTTATTTTAGTCTTCTTTTTTCTTTCCAAACGCAAGTCCAAGGCTACTTAGCATACCAAGGAGTCCTAAAGATGCAAGAATCATATCAGATTCTGTTCCAAGTATTGGCAATACATTTTGAGAATCATTTGACTTAGATTCCTTATCAATAGTAGCTGTAGTAGATCTGTGATTTGCATTCGGAGTAACTGCATTTGGATTTGGAGTTGTTGGCGCAGGTGTATCATGACCAGAATTTCCATTAGTATCTGGTGTGACTGGAGTTGCTGGAATTGTATTTGGATTTCCACTTGCTTTTCTGAAAATGTGAGTAATTACTGGTTCATTTTCATCAATCACAGTTCGTACAAATTCATATCCTGGAATTGATCCATGTTCAGTATCCTTTTCATTACCTGTCTTAACAGATGGTTTCAATACATTTCCTTCTTCATCAATCCATCGAACCTCAATCATTAGCTCTGGTAATGCAATTGAACCCCCTAATACATCGTTTTCAAAAGTTGTTACCTTAGGAACTTCCACAGATGATTTACCTGGTTCAGTAATCTTACCTGTACCTGTTTTTTCTACGTTTGGTAGATCACTGTTTGGTACTTTACCTTTACCATCTTCATCGATTGTAACGACGATTGGATTACCATCTTTACCTGAGATTTCTACCTTAGTTCCTGGTGGATATGTTGACCCATCTGGCTTCTTCGGTGTCACTGTAACATCACCTGTCTTAGGATCCTGTTCTAACTCTACTTTTGGTTCTTTCGTTTTCCCATAAGTTCGAACGGTTGTTGGAGTTACCTTACCTGTTTTTGGATCAACTTCATAGGTAGTGATATCAATCACATCGCGACCTTCAGAATCTTTAGATTGTTCAACCTTAGTTTTCGCACCAACTTTAACGATTGTCTTACCTGCTGGGCTGACTACTGGGGTGCCAACGTGTTCTGTGATATGACCGTCATTTGAATCTACATCGTAAGTGGTTGTTGTAACTGTTTTACCTTTAGCTCCTTCAACGCGTTCGTTAGGTGTGTCAACTTCTCGTTCACCATCTCTAACATACTCAACTTCAGGTTCAATTGATGCTTCTACTACTTTGTCCTTCGCTGCGACTTTGACAATTGTTTCTGTTGGATTCACTACTACTGGTTTTCCTACTGTTTCTGTAATAGCACCTGTAGTAGGATCAACACTATATGTTGTTGTGATAGTGCTTGAACCTGTTTGACCTGCTTCCTCCACATTTGGTTGATCTTTGTCGCGTGTATCATCTTTCACATATTTCTTAGGTGATGGGATTGCTGTTGTTTCTACTTTATCCTTCGCTGGAACCTTGACAATAGTTTCTGTTGGATTTACTACTACTGGTTCTCCTACT
>NZ_JAPVZN010000018.1:0-4416 GCF_041432385.1 Streptococcus sp. 27098_8_91 | reverse complement strand
ACAGCTGCTTCACTACCATTGACTCCACCAGTAAATTCTGGAAGTTCAGCAATCGCAGCTTCTACACCATTAACACCACCTGTGAATTCTGGTACTTCGTTAACAGCTGCTTCACTACCGTTGGCAGCTCCAGGAATACCTGCTCCTTCAAGACTCACCGGAAGGTTGTGCATACTCTCGATCGCTCCAGAAGCAAGGCCAGTTATCTCCTGACCTAGATCTGACTTATCTATTGTGAATAGAAGAGTCTTAGTATCGTACTGGGTCATAAAGTTTATTTTTTTACCATTTGCCAACTGAAGTGTTGGGATTTTGTTAACCAAAACTTCTGAATCAAACTCTACTGCAAGAATTCCTGGCCATTTTTCAATAACATTTTTAACTTTGGTTTCTTTAGGAGAAATTCTTTCCTTCGTCAAGAAATCCCAGTTGAATTTCTTGAAGGATAGAGTATAAGGATTGCCACCAGCTTCATGATGTTCATACAAGAGACCAAATTCTTTTGGTCCGATCTGTTGAAGTGAGTTATAGGCATACTCCCCTTCTTGAATCAAATGATGATGCAGCCAAGTCAACTCGCCATCTTCTTCTACACGAGCCACTCGAATGTAACCATTCTTACGACCTGGGCCATTGGCATTTGCTAGAAGGATGTACTCTTTACCATCTTGAACCGTATGAGTCGCCGCCATTTGAACATAAACATCAGGTACATCATAGCGTGCTACATAGTTGTCCCATGTAATACCACCATCATTACTTGTCGCAACCTGCAAATCACCTGTCAAACCACGCATAAAGAGTTTCAACTGACCATTATTCAATTGAACAACAGAAGCTTCCGTATTTTGAGCGTAGTAATTGTTCATGTTGCTTGAATCAACTACTGTACCATCATAAAGTGTACGGTTATCATTGACACCGCCACCCATATGCCAAGTCTTACCATGGTCATCTGAGTAGATGATACGAGATGATTGAGAACCGTTGAGGTGGTTAGTACGGTTTGTCGTATAAACAGGAACGACGATACGACCTTTATGAGGTCCATTCTGGAGGGTAATGCCCACTCCAGGTCCCACACCTAAGAATTTCATCCAATCAGCTTTGACCATTGGGGTAATATCTTGTGGTGCAGACCAAGTCTTACCGTCATCATCACTGTAAGACATCCATAGGTAGCTGTCTTTAGCAATTCTAAATGGAGAAGTTTTATTGCTTGTAAAATAGATATTTCCTAGCAGTTGCTCACCCTGATAAAGATCACCTTTATCACTATAAGCCGGCTTGACTGGATTTACAACAACACGGTAATCCGTTGCCTGACCATCTGGTGTGTAGACAACACCATTTTCACGAATGGTATAGGCTCCATTTTCTCCTTCACGATAGAGAATTTGGTAGGTTTTCCCATTAATTTCTTTATAAGCTTCCTCTTTTTCAGCTGACATCCCAAAGATACCTTTTCCTTCTGGGAACATATCATAGACAGAAAAGATGCGCTTGGTTTCAGTATCTTGGGCTAAAACCATATCGATATTTACTGGTGAACCAACAGATGGATCAGTAGCTTTTGGATTGTCGCGTAGATTCGTAAGTGTGATACGATCGCCCCATGTTTGACCCTGATCTTCACTTCGTTTGACGACCATACCGATATCGCCCCAGTCATAGTGGTGCAAACGACGTTCGTCAGCTCCAGCAATCAAAGTTCCCTTGTCAGTCTTAAGGAGGGCTGGAATACGATAGCTATTAATGCCATCTGGATTTGACTGCCCATTTTTACCAGCTTCAAAGACATCCTTTTTATCTGTTATCTCAGCTCCTTCTGGAAGCTTTTTCTCTAATTCGGATCTTTCAAATAGGTAGCTACGATTTTGAACTTCTTCTGGACTCAAGGCACGATCATAAACAGTTAGATTACGAACTTGTAAACCTGCCCCCCAAACCATACTTCCTGCACGATTTGTGGTACCAATTTGCATATGATTCACATCAGGCATATCTTTGATAAAGCGTCCTGATTTCTTACTTGTTCGTGACAAAACTCCGTTTACATAGAGACGAACTTGCCCATCTGGAGAATCTGCACTTGGTCTTTCAACTGTAAAGGTTACTGAGTTCCACTGACCTGGTTTGACAGTTAATGGTGCGTCTGTGTATCTATCATAAAATTGGTCGCCGTTTTGATCGCGGCCCTCAATCAAGGCAACGTTGTTGTAAACAGCCATGGTGAAATATTCATTTCGAACCTTATCACTTGAGACTGAGAAAAGGTTGTAAAATGCTGGCGCAGAAGCATCTGGTTTGAACTCCATATGAATGGTCGCGTTTTGAAGTTGTTTCAGTTTGCCTAATTGCTCTGTCAGATCAATTCTATTGCTATTTGCAGCATTAGTCTCTACATCTTCCTTTTCAAGAACAGTATTGACATTTTCCAACTCTCTAGCATAGTAATCACGTGGAAGCGCAGCTGGATCTTTTTCGGTTTCTCTAGTTGCTTCTGCCGTTGTAGTTGTCTCTGTTCCAGTATGTGCTTCTGTAGATGCATGTGTAACTGTATCTACCCCATTAGATTCCGTAACATTCTTTTCAACGATCTCTGCTTTTTCAGGCTGTTCCTTTTCGACACTAAGCTCGGCGGTCTCTTTACTAGTGACCGTTGACTCTTGTGCTAATACTGGCGATGCACCAAAAACAACTGCTCCAATAACGACTGAAGCGGCTCCTACTGTAAATTTGCGAATTCCGTATCGTTGTTTTCTATCCAACTGATTATGCTTCATCTTTCTTCCTTTCATTTTTAAAAATAAAGCGCTTTCTTTTTCGCTTAAAATTTTTAGTCATCTGACTAAATGACAAAAATTACTTTTTCACGAATGGTTACACTCGCTCTTTCAAATTTTCTCTCACTTAACGACCCATCGTTAACTAGAGTCTCCTACTCCTTTCAAATTTTATCTTATTCTCATTATATAATAAATCCTCCCCTTTTAAGAGAGATTGAGATAGAACAGATTATACTTTCAGTTTTTAAAACATAAACTCAGACATTTGAAACTACTTTCGGGTGCTTTGGATTTTTCTAACATAAAATTGCTTCATTCGGTTGAATCGTTTTTTTAATGAACTTTATCTCAAACTTATACTCAATGAAAATCAAAGAGCAAACTAGGAAGCTAGCCGCAGGTTGCTCAAAACACAGTTTTGAGGTTGTGGATAGAACTGACGAAGTCAGTAACACATATACGGTAAGGCGAAGCTGACGTGGTTTGAAGAGATTTTCGAAGAGTATTAACTATTTGACTCCTGATTTATCTAGATCAAAAAGGCCGTAACTAGTTCTAGTCACGACCCTTTCTAATATAAGATCAAATTTCTCTATGAATTTCGTTGATTTTAACTATTTCATTGATCTTCTTTTTTCTTGCCCATAGCAAACATACCTAGGAGCATTCCTACAAGTCCTAGAGAGGCAAGAGGAGCAAGATCTTCACTTCCTGTTTCAGGAAGAAGTTGCTGACGAGCAGCAGGGGCTTGATAAGTTTTATCTTGTGCCATAGCTTGAACCACAATTGACTGTTCTCCCTTATACTCTGAGACCTCATAGATAGCAGCTTCTAGCCCATTAACACCACCTGTGTACTCTGGAACTTCTAACTTAGCAGATTCCACTCCATTGACACCACCTGTGTACTCTGGAACTTCTAACTTAGCAGATTCTACTCCATTTACACCACCTGTATACTCTGGAACTTCTAACTTAGCAGATTCTACTCCATTTACACCACTTGTATACTCTGGTGCTTCTAACTTAGCAGATTCTACTGCATTGACGCCACCTGTGTATTCTGGAACTTCTAACTTAGCAGCCTCTACTCCATTGACGCCACCTGTGTACTCTGGAACTTCTAACTTAGCAGCCTCTACTCCATTGACGCCACCTGTGTACTCTGGAACTTCTAACTTAGCAGATTCTACTCCATTTACACTACTTGTATATTCTGGCACCTCTAACTTAGCGGATTCCACTGCATTGACACCACCTGTGTATTCTGGAGAATCTAACTTAGCGGATTCCACTGCATTGACACCACCTGTGTATTCTGGAGCTTCTAACTTAGCGGATTCTACTGCATTCACACCGCCTGTATATTCTGGCACCTCTAGCTTAGCGGATTCTACTGCATTCACACCGCCTGCGTACTCTGTACTTTCTGCCTTAGCTCCTTCTTCGCCATTGACACCACCTTCAAAGGTTGAAGTGTCTGACTTAGCGGACTCTACTCCATTCACACCGCCTTCGAACTCTGGACTCTCTGACTTAGCTCCTTCTTCGCCATTGACACCACCTTCAAAGGTTGAAGTGTCTGACTTAGCGGACTCTACTCCATTCACACCGCCTTCGAACTCTGA
>NZ_JAPVZN010000017.1:0-7768 GCF_041432385.1 Streptococcus sp. 27098_8_91 | reverse complement strand
ACTGGTTTACCTGGTTTGCTTGGATCTTTTGGATCTGGCAAGTATGGTTTGTAGCCTGGTACATTAGGAACAACTGGTTGACCTGGTTTCGTTGGATCCGTTGGATCATTTGGATACTTCACTTCTGGTGTTGATGGGAAGTTTGGATCGTTTGGTGTCTCTGGTTTTGGAACCAAGTTTCCAAGTGGTTTGTAAGTTACAGTTTCTTCGAGATTTTCTTGAGTGACTGTCTTAGAAGCAACACTTGCTTTATCCGCATAGTATCCAGTAACACTTGGCGTTGGAACTGCATCATAGTTAGTCTTATTAGTTGTCCATGCTTCATCAGGGTTAAGAACTTTACCTGTAACTTTATCAAGTTTTAAGGTACGTGTCCATTGTGCATTTTGAACATTGTCTGCTGGTGTTTGACTACCTGCACCTACATAATGAACAGTTGACATTACATCTTTCTTCCATTGATCTGTCGCTGGGTATTTAGGACTGTTTGGATCATTTGGATTGATTGGATCTGTTGGATTATGTGGATCGTTTGGTCCAACTGGAGTTTCACCATGTTTCAAGGTTACTGTCCAGGTTTGATCTACTGATGCATCGGTATCGAAGTGAACTCCTGCTGGGAATTCATCGCTTACAAGAACATAGCCACGATCTTCATAATACTTGATCTTGTCCGCAGTTGAGTAGTTGATTGCCTCACCTGATTTACCACCGACTTGATCATTGGCAAGGGTTTGACCTGTTGTTTGGTCAACGTACTTGATAATAGCTTTTTGTTCCGCCTTACGGTAGACAACAGGTGTATCAGATCCTGGGTCATTAGGTGTTACACTTGGTGTATCTGTCACATAACCTGGGATAACTGGAGTTGGAGTCTCGCCACCCTTAGTTGGATCTTGTGGATCATTGTTGTACTGTGGAGTTGGTGCTTTAGGAATTGGGTTTCCTTCTGGATCAACTGGAATGATCTTACCAAGTGGTTTATAAGTAACCTTATCCGTAACTTCTGGTTGATCTGGAGTAACTGTCTTAGATCCAGCTTCCTTCTTATCAGCGTAGTAACCTTTAACTACTGGAACTGTTTCTTTACCATAAGTGTGATTAGGTTGATCCCATGTTGTCGTACCATTTTTTTGTTTACCAGTAAAGGTGAAGTTATCTTGAACCTTATCAGCTGGAGTAGCTGTTCCTGCTCCTTCAAACGTTACCGTTTGTTTAGTTGGTTGCGTCACATCATTTGTTTTTGGTACATAGATGATTGGCGTATCTTCCCCTGGTTTATCAGGTGTTACAGGTGTTCCTGGTTGGATTGGTTGACCTGGTTTCGTTGGATCGTTTGGATCTGGAAGGTGTGGTTCATAACCTGGTACATCAGGAACGACTGGTTGACCTGGTTTCGTTGGATCTGTTGGATCGTTCGGATATTTAACACCTGGTGTTGATGGGAAGTTTGGATCGTTTGGTTTCTCTGGTTTTGGAACCAAGTTTCCAAGTGGTTTGTAAGTAACAGTTTCTTCAAGGTTTTCTTGAGTAACTGCCTTAGAAGCAACACTTGCTTTATCAGCGTAGTATCCTGTCAAACCTGGTGTTGGAACTGCAGCGTAGGCTGTCTTATCTGATGCCCATGGTGTCGCTGAAAGTTCTTTACCTGTGACTTTATCCAAGGTAAGGGTACGTGTCCATGTCGCGTTTTCAACATGATCTGCTGGGGCTGCTACCTTACCATCTGATACCACATACTTAACAGTAGATGTGACATCTTTCTTCCATTGATCTGTCGCTGGGTATTTAGGACTGTTTGGATCATTTGGATTGATTGGATCTGTTGGATTATGTGGATCGTTTGGTCCAACTGGAGTTTCACCGTGTTTCAAGGTTACTGTCCAGGTTTGATCTACTGATGCATCGGTATCGAAGTGAACTCCTGCTGGGAATTCATCGCTTACAAGAACATAGCCACGATCTTCATAGTACTTGATCTTGTCCGCAGTTGAGTAGTTGATTGCCTCACCTGATTTACCACCGACTTGATCATTGGCAAGGGTTTGACCAGTTGTTTGATCAACGTACTTGATCACTGCTTTTTGGTCTGCCTTAACATAAACAATCTTCGTATCTTGTGAAATTCGATCTGGATCACTTTCATCATTTGGTTCAATAGTTTTATCAACAATATTGTAACCCCATGCTTGTGGTTGTTCCTCCTTAATCACATATCCTGTTGGTGCATCTGGAATTTTAGTTTCTGCTGCTTCTTTAGGATTCAATGGGTTATTTTCATAAGTCTTAGATACTGAACCTGGAATAACATTTCCTGATTCATCTACTTGAATAATCTTACCAAGTGGTTTATAAGTTACAACATCTTCAGCATTAGGATTGGTTGGAGTGACTGTTTTACTACCTGCTTCAGACTTGTCAGCGTAGTAACCAGAAACTACTGGAACACTTTCCCTACCGTAAGTATGACTGTTTTCAGTCCATGTTGTTGTACCATCAGCTTGATTCTTCTTACCTGTGAAAGTATAGTCATTTTGAATCTTATCTGAAGGTACCTGAGCTTTACCATCTGTACTTGTGTACTTAACAGTTTGTTTTGTTGGTTGCGTCACATCATTAGTTTTTGGTACATAGATAATCGGCGTATCTTTTCCTGGATTTTCAGGGGTGATTGGTTTTCCTGGTTCTACTGGTTGACCTGGTTTACTTGGATCGTTTGGATCTGGCAAGTATGGTTTGTAGCCTGGTACATTAGGCACAACTGGTTTACCTGGTTTTGTTGGATCGTTTGGATCATTTGGATACTTCACTTCTGGTGTTGATGGGAAGTTTGGATCTTTTGGTGTCTCTGGTTTTGGAACCAATTTTCCAAGTGGCTTGTAAGTAACAGTTTCTTCAAGATTTTCTTGAGTAACTGTCTTAGAAGCAACACTTCCTTTATCAGCGTAGTAACCTGTCAATCCTGGTGTTGGAACTGCATCATAGTTAGCCTTATTCGATGCCCATGGAGTAGATGAGAGAACTTCACCTGTCACCTTATCAAGTTTTAAGGTACGTGTCCATTGTGCATTTTGAACCTTATCAGCTGGGGCAGTTGCATTACCGTCTGATACCACATAATGAACAGTTGACGTTACATCTTTCTTCCATTGATCTTCCGCAGGGTATTTAGGACTCTTTGGATCATTTGGATTGATTGGATCTGTTGGATTATGTGGATCATTTGGTCCAACTGGTGTTTCACCATGCTTCAAGGTAACTACGAATTCTTGATCAACTGACTCATCCTTGTCATAGGTAGCTCCTGCTGGGAATCCATCACTTACAAGAACATAGCCACGATCTTGATATTTCTTGATCTTGTCTGCAGTTGAGTAGGCAATAGCTTCACCTGATTTGCCACCTACTTGATCACTTTCAAGTGTTGCACCAGTATTTTGGTCTACATACTTGATAATAGCTTTTTGATCTACCTTACGATAGATAATTTCTGTGTCAGTACCTGGATTTTCAGGAGTGATTGGTTTTCCTGGTTCTACTGGTCTACCTGGTTCACCTGGTTTCGTTGGATAGTTTGGATCTGGCAAGTATGGTTTGTAGCCTGGTACATTAGGCACAACTGGTTGACCTGGTTTCGTTGGATCGTTTGGATCATTTGGATACGGCACTTCTGGTGTTGATGGGAAGTTCGGATCTTTTGGTGTCTCTGGTTTTGGAACCAATTTTCCAAGTGGTCTGTAAGTTACAGTTTCTTCAAGATTTTCTTGAGTAACTGTCTTAGAAGCAACACTTGCTTTATCAGCGTAGTAACCTGTCAATCCTGGTGTTGGAACTGCATCATAGTTAGCCTTATTCGCTGCCCATGGTTCAGTAGGGTTAAGAACTTCACCTGTCACCTTATCAACATTTAAGGTACGTGTCCATTGTGCATTTTGAACATTGTCAGCTGGGGCAGTTGCCTTACCGTCTGATACCACATAATGAACAGTTGACGTTACATCTTTCTTCCATTGATTTTCCGCAGGGTATCTTGGACTGTTTGGATCATTTGGATTGATTGGCTCTGTTGGTTTATGTGGGTTATTTGGTCCAACTGGAGTTACATCGTGTGCTAGCTTAACTACGAATTCTTGATCTGTTGATGCATCACTATCAAATTTCTTTTGATCTTCAGTTGAGTTTGTGAAACCATCTTCTACAAGCTTGTAACCCTTATTAACAAAATCAGCAATCTTAGCTGCAGTTGAGTAGTTAATGGCTTCATACGATTTACCAGAAACTTCATCTTTTGCTAATTCCTTATTATTAGCACTTGTATCAACATACTTGATAATAGCTTTTTGTTTTACTTTTTTATAGACAACAACTGTTTCATAGACACCCAAATCAGATTTGGCTACAATATTGCGCCAATAAGTTTCTGAAACGGTACGTTTACCTGCTTGAGCATCAATAAGCGTTTCTGGTGCATTGCTTGAATCATATGAAACAGAAACTGAATCAGCTTGAGCCCCAACTTCTAATCCTGGAACATTAGTTGACTTGATTTCTGCTTTATAGCCATCGACTTTTGGTGAAGCAATAGTTCCATAATTATAGGTACCTGAATTTGTTCCATCAACTTTCCAACCTGTATCAGCGATGTTATCTCCATCGATATCAGAAATGTGATACTTAGCCTTACTATAGGCGGCTAAGAACTCATCACCATTGCTGACACTTGAATTTTTTAAAATCTTTTTAAAGCCTTCTTGGTCAATAGAGACATCCAAAGTACGCTTCCAATCTGATGACTGGATAACATCTTCTTTAACTGGAGTTCCATCTTCGTAAACATATTTGATGACATTTTTATGAACACCAGTCGGGTTGATTTTAGAACCATTTGATACCCAAATATTTTGACGGTTATCACCTACCGGGTCAATACCATAAGTCCTATCTGTGGCAACAACTCCCCCAGTCGAAGAACCTGTTGGTACAGATGTGGCATTAGCAGGTTCTATATGTGCCCTATTATTTTGGAAACCAGCAATGGATATAGATCCGCCCTGGATATTCATCCAAACAGAACTCTGTTTATTATGACTTTGTGCATCCCTACCATCCTTGTTCATGGAATAAACCGTATAGGTTCCAACACCTGCATTATTTGTTGGACCATTAAATTCGATTCGGTTCCCTGAAGCTTCTAATTTATTTGAGATATAAAGAATATTTCCGTGGCCAATATCCTGTGGATTGTTCCCTTGAGGAATAGTTATTGGTAGTTTCCCGGTAATTTCACCTGCTGATGTACCATCCGATTTTGTGTATCTCATAAAGGAAACATATAGCGGATTGTTGAACTGGAAATAAGTGTTTGTACTAGCTCCCAATGCTACTGAGATCAACTCAGCATAGTAGTTAGTATTATCATCTCGAATATCTACAATAGAACCCTTATTAGCTTGAAAAACTGGTTCACTCTTGCGACCATTCCTAGAATCAAGGGAAATAACATCGTCATAGTGATTATCGCCACGATTATCCATTTGAACACGGAAAGTTGCAAATTCGTCTACAAGAATCTTACCATTCTCATTTAAACCAATATAGTTATATCCATCGTAACTACCAGAAGGCCCTCCGCCGCTCTTAGGTCCTTTTCCTACAGAATGGAAGGCATTGTTCGAATGTTTTCCAAAGACTACTCTTGAATCATTTCCGAAATCAAGGGCAACGCCACGACCTTTATTTTCAAAGCGAACTTTGGAATTTTGACCTGTGACAAGTTCTGAGTGATTCCCCATCATAATACCGTCACGACCGTTAAATTCAAATGTTCCTTCTGCGCCAATAAGAACTCGGCTAGGACCATTTTTACGACCGTTGTTACCAGCACCGTAACCACCAAAACGATCCTTATCGGTAAATCCATCCCCTGGACGGTTTATACCAATTGAAATACCTTGACCGATACTAGTATTCAAGACTAACTTAGAGCCTTTGCCAGTTTCTACGGTACCACTATCAGCCATGAAAATACCAGCATTGTGGTAGCGAGCATTTTCGGATCCATTGCCAGTGTTCATGTTGATAGTAAGACTAGCTTTATCTTTTACACTGACCTTAGCTCCACTTTCAAGAGTAATAGCATCACCTTGAGAAGAGCGATTAAGCGTTAAGCTAGCCCCCTCAGCAACTGTTACAGATTTAGCATCGTGAATATTTGACTCACGACGTTGGTCTGAGTGACCAGCAGCTCCAACATTACGTTGTACGTGTTGAGTTTGACCATTTGCAGCTTGATAACTGTCACTAACTGTTGAAGTTGTAGTTCCTTTGATAACAACATGGGTGTTACCACCACCACCATAAAGTGATGAACCAACACTTGTCACGTTTTCAAAGGTTACTGTATTTGATCCACTGGTACTTGATAAATCAATCGGACCTTTAGAATTAGCAGTCGCTATTTTAAGGTTTTTAAGATTTAGTTCCCAGCTAGCTCCTGTCAATTCCAAAGTATGCGACAAAAGATCTAGACGAGCATTGCCGTCCTTACCTTGGATCGTAACTGGGCGAGATTGTGCATGAATAGTAGTCCTACGGTCAACAGATCCTGAACGTCCATTGTCGGTATTACCATTATCACCTTGAGCTACGACATCACCATTTACAGTGATTTCGCTGACATTTCCATCCTCTAAGGCTGAAACAAACTCACTCCAATTTGATACTTCACGTTTATTTTCTGAAGTAGCTCGGCGTGTACGTGTTGAACGGGATGCTTCAGCTGGAGCTGGAGCTTTATCAGTAGACTTATCATCTTTTTCAGCAACTTCAGCTTTACCTTCAGTTGTTTTTCCCGTATCTTCACTTGATTCTTTAGCTGATACTTCTGATTTCTCAGATTTTGGACTTTCTGTTGCAACTTTTTCAGAATCTGAAGAAACTTCAGCCTTTTCTGATGTTACAACAGCCTTATCTTCTACTGCTGATTTTGAATCGGCAGTTTCTAGTGATAGAGCAGATTTATCTGCTACTGTAGGTTTTAATTCAGAAGTTCTTGGTACTGAAGATTCCGATGTACTTGTTGAACTTTCTGGACTAACAGATACTACGGAGGTGAGCAATGTTTCTGAAACATTTACCTCATCAGCACTAGCAACTTGTCCACTCAAAAAGAAGGCAGTTCCTAAAAGAACAGAGGCTAAACCAAAGCTATACTTACGTAAAGAAAAGCGTTGACGCTCATTAAAATGAAACTTCATAGTAATCTCCTTTTTACTTTTTCTTAAATTTTAGTATATCACTATATTTATAAAAATCAAGTATTAGCGGTTACTTTTTACTAAAAAACGTATTACCGAACTAAATTTATTATTTTTTTACATCGCTTATCGCAAACTTAGTAATTCTTTAAGAAATAGAATTAAAGGAACAAACATGCATCTAGTGATGTATGTCAGCCCTGCTATGAGAGATTTATCCATTTTTATATTCATACAACTTATTTAACAGTATTAAAAATTTTTAGTAAATATTTTACCGAGATTTATAGTTTTATCTTTTAGTTTTTCAACAAATCCTTCTATCTCTGGATATAAAAATGGAGAGAACAACGACTGTCCTCTCCATATGTTATAGTAGATTGAAATAAGGTATGAACAAATCGATTAGGAAAGTCAAACTAATTTCTAGAAATATTTTTAGCAGTCTTAGTGTACTATTCTAGATTCATTCTACTATAGCTTTTTTTCAACCACTACAGTTGACAAAGAGC
>NZ_JAPVZN010000016.1:0-9869 GCF_041432385.1 Streptococcus sp. 27098_8_91 | reverse complement strand
TTGCACCTTTCAAGCAGATATCATGCAATATCTACTGTTATGCGGTATTAGCTATCGTTTCCAATAGTTATCCCCCGCTACCAGGCAGGTTACCTACGCGTTACTCACCCGTTCGCAACTCATCCGGAGAAGCAAGCTCCTCCTTCAGCGTTCTACTTGCATGTATTAGGCACGCCGCCAGCGTTCGTCCTGAGCCAGGATCAAACTCTCATTAAAAGTTTGAGTTCTCACTCATTTCTGTCACTGACAGATTTATTGTTTTTTCATTGTTCAGTACTACAACCTTAGTTGTAGTGCCCTGCACATTGGTTCGTCTTGTTCAGTTTTCAAAGGTCTTTGTCACTCGCTTCTCTCAAGTGACAACTATATTAGTATATCACAGCCGCCTTCGCTTGTCAACACTTTTTTGAAACTTTTTTTAATTTTTTTCATCTAGTGTTTCATCTGTAACATACCATAGTCCGTACGGGATTCGAACCCGTGTTACCGCCGTGAAAAGGCGGTGTCTTAACCCCTTGACCAACGGACCGGAGTTGTTATTTTCAACTCTTACTATTATACCGACTTTTCTTACTTTGTCAACACCTTTTTTTAACTTTTTTTCATTTCTCCTGAATTACTTCCTTCAGTTCTCTTAGAAGGGCTTTGCGGCCTTTAAATCGTTCGTCTGCCCAGAGGCGTTCGTAGGTTTCTTGTTTATCTTGTTGTAATTTTCTTCTATATGTATCCAACAATTCATGAAGGGCGTAGTAGTCATCCAACCACAATCCTCCTTCTGGTAGGCGATGGCTAATCTCCCCTACTTCTTCGTAGGCCATCCGGTCTAGGCGACGCTTTTGACTCTCTTGTTTTCTGACGCTATCATGGATTCGGTTGCGGAATTTTGTTTTGAAGTAGACGTAGAGTTTCTTTTCCTCTTCCACTAATTCTGGATGGACCTCGAGGAGTTCATAGAGACAAATCATGCCTTCTTGGTCCCAATCCTCTTTCTCCCACAGGTGAAGATAGTAGTCTTTTCTACATTTATGAACAATTCCTTTTACCTTTGCATAATACTTTTCAAGCATTTGTTTCCCCCCTTTCTCTGCTTGTAGTATAGCAGAGAAAGGGGGGAAGAAGGGCTTTGGTTTCTGTCTTGTGTTTTTTTGAGTCCAAGGTGTATCAGTAAGTATTGAGAAAGGCAGATGAGAGATAAAAAGACAACTGTTGTCTCTACAGTTGTCTTTGTTTGTGATTTTATATTGATAATATTTTTGATTAAAGTTCTGCAATCTGGTTAAGATTTACTTCTGCAACTGTATCATTACCAAACATTGAGATAATCATCTTAACTTTATTGTTATCAATTTCTGTAATCTTACCTGTGTAATCTGCGAAAGCTCCGTCAATAATACGAACAGTTTGACCAACTTCGACATCAATATCAAATTCTTGGACAGTTTGACCCATAGAAACTAAAATATCGCGAATTTCTTGTTCCAAAAGTGGAGTTGGTTTTGATCTATTTCCGTGTGAGCCTACAAATCCTGTTACGTTTGGTGTGTTACGTACAACAAACCAAGCTTCATCGGTCATAACCATTTCTACAAGAACATAACCTGGAAAGCGATTTTCTTCGATTTCTTTTTTCTTTCCATTTTTTTCTACTTGCACTGTTTGTGTAGGAATTTCAACACGTAGAATATTTTCTAGCATATTGTATGTTTGTGCACGTTGCAATAGATTTTCTTTTACTTTATTTTCGTAGCCAGAATAAGTTTGTAGCACAAACCATCCTTTATCAAAACTATCCATGTTTTTTCCTTTCCTAACTGAAGAATTTCAGCGACTAGATCTTTTTCTTGCCTTATTTTAAAAAATATTAATAAAACGAATCAATCCGCTAACAATCAATTGGTCAAAAATATAAATCATCACTACAAAGAAAGCAGTGTATTCCATGATAGATTTAAAATCTAACCAACTTTCCTTGCGAGTCGGCCAAGTTGTTTCTTTAAGAAGTTTAAAAATGTCCTTAATAAAACGCATCGTTTTCTCCTATCTCGTTTCTCGGTGTGTGGTATACTTGCCACAGTGTTTACAAAATTTATTTACTTCTAAGCGTGTTGGTTTTGGATTGCCACTAATCTTAATCGAATAGTTTCTAGAACCACAAACCGCACAGGCTAGACTTGCTTTTTTAAGTGCCATAACGCCTCCATCTTACCTATTATAACAATAAACCTCTGCTTTGACAAGTTAAATCGTTTTTGATTTTTTAAGGTGATTTCTCAACTAATTTTTCAAAGTAACTTCCACTTGTTTTACCAAGGGATTTATCCAAAATACTTTTAAACATAATTTCTCAAAAGAAAAGCGTCATAACAAGTCAGCGACTCTAACTCCTGATCTAAAAAATCAAACAAGTCTAAAAATATTTCCCTTGGTATCGGTAAACTTGCTTCAAATTCTTTCTTCTGTTGCTGCTTATACTCTGCCAGTAATTTCTTTTTCTTCTCTTTTTCCATTTTCTCCTCCGACTAACTTCTCTGGTACTTTTGAGACTAATACTCAATGAAAATCAAAGAGCAAACTAGGAAGCTAGCCGCAGGTTGCTCAAAACACCGTTTTGAGGTTGTGGATAGAACTGACGAAGTCAGTAACACATATACGGTAAGGCGACACTGACGTGGTTTGAAGAGATTTTCGAAGAGTATAACTTTCTTCAACAATGTTCAACAGTCCTTCACTCCTCTCATTATAGCACTAAATTCCTTTTATTGATGAGATTTTTGATAGCAAACAAAAAGAGTCAGCAAGCCAACTCTTTCGATCTCTATTCACTTTTTTCCATCAAGAAATCATAGATTTCCTGGACTGTTCCAAGCGCCATAATCTCCTGATCTTTAACAGTTTGTTTTAGCTTTTGATAAATCTGACTTTCAGCCATATCACGCTTTTCAGCCTCTTTATTTACCCTCATGACTCCATTTTCAATGGTCACAAAGCCAAGCTCTTCAAATATCTGAATCATTTTGACTAATAGGATTTGCTCAATCTTGAGATAGGCTGCCAAATCCTTGAGTTTATAGCGAATATCGAACTCTGGGAACTGATAGATGGTTTTATACAATTTTGCAAACTGCTCTCTTGTGCCATAGCCCGTCAAGTAGTAAGCCTTAGCGATATCATTTTTAAAGTAAAGAGCTGAAAACTCCTGCTCCTGACAGATTTTCTTAAGGAGGGATATATCCTCAGGGATATTCTTAACGACAATAGCTGAACAAGAGGCCACATCAGGTAACTCTTGCGTAAAGTCCAAAACAGGTACACCTTCAGGTAACAGGGCATTCTTACCACGGATGTTAAAGAGCTGGACACCTTCTACACGGGCATCAACCATCATCAACTGCAAGGTTGTTTGTCCATTCCATTGATTGACAGAGAGAGTCACCGCCAATTCCAATTGCTTGGTCTGTGAGAATTCAGTCGCCCATTTCCCTTGACCAAAAGCGACCACCTCAAAACTAGCCTCACCTTTGGAAATTTTCAGCTTGAGATGAGCATTACCAACCCCCATAACGCGAGCATTTTCAACTTGAAAATCTCGAATATAAAAGACAGGTTTTTGGTTATCCATCCCAAAAGGAGCTAGGCGTTCAAAACTTTTCACTGTCTCCAAACTCAAGATCTCTAAGTCCAGTTCTTCATCTAAAAATAGATTGTTTTTACCTTGGGCATCTGCACCTTTTTCTCGAATATAGGCTTCCAAAAGATCAGATAAGACTTCCAACTTATCCACTTCAAGGGTCATACCTGCAGCACCTGCGTGACCACCAAAGGCGATAAATAGTTCCCGATGCGGGTCCAAAGCTTCAAAGATATCGACTGCTTCAATGCTTCGCGCACTCCCCTTGGCTCGTCCATCTTCGATATTCAGTACAATGACTGTCTGACCTAGTTCTTCAAGCAAGCGCCCAGCTACAATTCCAAGAACCCCCGGATTCCAGCCTTCCTTAGCCAAAACTTGAACACTTTTATCAGGATCCACCATGCCCTTGGCTTCATCGTAAATGGACTGAACAATTTCCTTACGTTCTTCATTCTTTTGATGAATCAAAAGGGCGATTTCATGCACTTCCTCATCGTCAAATCCAGTTAACAAATCAATAGCTGGATTGGGATCATCCAAGCGCCCTAAGGCATTTAAACGAGGTGCCAACTGAAAACCGACCGTTTCTTCTGTCACATCACTACTCGAAATCCCAGCAATTTCAAACATTTCTTGTAGACCCATTCGTTGAGTGTTGCGCAAGACCTCAAGACCATACTGGACCATGATACGATTTTCGTCCGTCAAGCTGACCATATCGGCAATTGTACCGATGGCAACCAAGTCCAACAACTCAACCTGCACTTCTTCTAAAAGGGCACAAGCCAACTTAAATGCGACACCACAACCCGCCAAATGCTTGAAAGGATAGTCCGCCCCTGGATGTTCAGGATGGATAATAGCATAGGCATCTGGTAAAACCTCAGGCATAGAATGGTGGTCAGTCACAATGACATCCACTCCCATAGACTGAGCCAAATCAATGGCCTCATGCCCCGCCACACCATTGTCCACCGTCACAATCAAAGACACACCCTGCTGTTCGATAAAATATTTGTAGACACTGGCATTTGGACCATAACCATCCGTAAAGCGATTGGGAAGATAAACCAGGCACTCAGCGCCTAACTGTTCTAAACTTTCCTTGACAATGGAAGCCGAAGTCATCCCATCCGCATCGTAGTCCCCGTAAATGAGAATCAGTTCCCCTTGCTCAATAGCATGGCGAATCCGCTCCACTGCCTTTTCCATATCATTTAAAAGGTAGGGATCATGCAAATCCTCCAAAGAAGGTTCTAAAAATTTTTTCAGACTAGTTTCATCCTTGATGCCTCGTTCAAATAACAAACGAGCTACTTCAGGTCCCAAACCAGCTTTCTTAGCTATCTTTGTAAAATCCGCATCCTCAACTTGCGGAGCAAATTGCCAATTATAAGTAGGAATTATCAAAAAAATCATCCACTCTTTCTTACGATTCTATTGTTTTATTATAACATGATTTCCAGTTTTTCTCTATCTGCTTTGCTTTTATCAAAATTTTACTAATTTTTTTGTAATATCATTTGACAGGAAAACGCTTTTGTTGTAGAATCGATGTTACAAAATCTAACACAAAGGAGAAGAATTATGACTTTAGTAGAATTTAAAGCTGTTGAAAAGTATTACGGAGACTACCACGCACTCCAGAATATCAACCTTCGTTTTGAAAAAGGCCAAGTTGTTGTTTTACTTGGACCATCTGGTTCTGGAAAGTCAACCCTTATCCGTACTATCAATGGTCTAGAGGCAATTGATAGTGGAAGTCTCCTGGTAAACGGACACCAAGTGGCAGGTGCTAGCCAAAAGGATTTGGTCCCCCTCCGCAAGGAAGTAGGTATGGTTTTCCAACATTTTAATCTTTATCCACATAAGACTGTGTTAGAAAATGTAACTCTTGCACCTATTAAAGTACTGGGTATTGATCCCAAAGAGGCTCAAAAAACTGCGCAAAAATATTTAGAATTTGTAAATATGTGGGATAAGAAAGATTCCTATCCAGCCACCTTATCAGGCGGACAAAAACAACGAGTAGCTATCGCTAGAGGTCTAGCTATGAAACCTGAACTCCTCCTCTTTGACGAACCAACCTCAGCTCTCGACCCCGAAACAATCGGCGATGTCCTAGCTGTTATGAAAAAACTAGCCCACGACGGCATGAATATGATCATCGTCACACACGAAATGGGCTTCGCTCGTAAAGTAGCTGATCGCATCATCTTTATGGCAGATGGGCAAGTCCTGGTCGATACAACAGATGTGGATGCATTTTTTGATCACCCAAGTGAACCACGCGCCCAACAATTTCTCAGCAAGATTATCAACCACGAAAGTGATAAGGTCAAATAAGGAGACACCTATGAAAAAGAATTTCTTTCTTGCAACAGTAGTTACCAGTCTTTTAAGCATTGGATTTGTGACATCAGTTCAAGCAGATACCAGCATCTCAGATATCCAAAAAAAGGCAGAAATCGTTGTTGGCGTCAAACAAGACGTCCCTAATTTCGGCTATAAAAACCCGAAAACTGGAGAATTCTCAGGTATTGAAACAGATTTAGCCAAACTGATTGCAGATCAACTCAAGGTCAAGGTCCGCTACGTTCCAGTTACTGCTCAAACTCGAGGTCCTCTGTTAGACAACGAACAAGTGGATATGGATATCGCCACCTTCACAATTACTGACGAACGAAAAAAACTCTACAACTTCACCAGCCCTTACTATACAGACGCCTGTGGATTTTTGGTAAATAAATCAGGTAAGATTAAAGATATTGAAGATTTAAACGGAAAAACCATTGGAGTCGCACAAGGATCCATCACCCAAAAGCTGATTACAGAGCTAGGTAATAAAAAAGGACTATCCTTTAAATTTGTCGAACTCGGCTCTTATCCTGAATTGATCACCTCCCTCCACGCCCATCGGATTGATGCCTTCTCAGTAGACCGTTCTATCCTTTCCGGGTATACCAGCAAAAGAACTGAACTACTTGACGATAGCTTCAAACCTTCTGACTATGGTATTGTAACCAAAAAATCAAACACGCAACTGAATGACTACCTAGATCAATTGGTTGTCAAATGGAGTCAGGATGGGACCTTGCAGGAGTTATACGGTCGCTACAATCTCAAACCTTCCAAACACTCAGCAGAATAAGGAGGTAGCTACATGATAGATTTATCATCTTGGACAGCTTATTTTCAACATTTTGGTCAATTTTTTAACGGATTTCTCTTTACTATAGCTATTGCTCTAGGTTCTTTTACCCTAGCCATGCTATTGGGCATCCTATTCGGTACATTATCCACTAGCAAACATAGCAGTTTACGGATCTTGTCCCGTATCTTTGTCGAATTTTATCAAAACACCCCTCTCCTAGTTCAGTTCGTTATTGTATTTTACGGCTTGCCCCTGATTAGTAACCATACTATCATGATTCCTATCTACTGGACTGCCGTTCTTTGCGTCGGACTCTACCACGGTGCCTATATCGCCGAGGTCATTCGGTCAGGAATTCAATCTATCCCTAGAGGCCAACTCGAAGCCGCTCTTTCTCAAGGATTCACCTACACAAATGCAATGCGCCTGATTATCTTACCGCAGGCTTTTCGCATCATTCTTCCTCCCTTAACCAACCAAGTCGTCAACCTGATTAAGAATACTTCGACAGTAGCCATCATTTCTGGAGTTGATCTCATGTTTGTCACCAAATCTTGGTCCGCACTCAACGGCAACTACATCCCAGCATTTTTAGGTGCTGCCTTCTTCTACTTTGCCCTCTGCTTCCCTGTAGCCCAATTTGGACGAAAAATGGAGCAAGCTAACAAAAATGCTTATTCACTTTAGGAGGTTTTTATGGAAAGTATTCTTGAAGTTCTCAGTCTAGACAACCTCATCTTTCTTTTAAAAGGTTTTGGTCTAACCCTCTATATCTCTTTGATTGCTATCACGCTTTCAACACTAATTGGAACCATCCTCGCTGTCATGCGTAATGGAAAAAACACCCTATTACGAATCCTTGCTAGTGTCTACATTGAATTTGTCCGAAATGTTCCTAATCTACTCTGGATTTTTACTATTTTTTTAGTCTTTAAAATGAAATCTACCCCAGCTGGAATCACCGCCTTTACTCTCTTTACATCTGCAGCTCTTGCTGAAATTATCCGAGGTGGTCTTAACGCAGTGGATCAAGGACAATACGAGGCTGGAATGGCACAAGGTTTCTCCTATCGCCAAATCCTCTATCACATCATCCTACCGCAAGCCATTCGCAAGATGCTCCCTGCCATCATCTCTCAATTTGTAACAGTGATTAAGGATACAAGTCTTCTATACTCTGTAATCGCCCTCCAAGAGCTTTTTGGTGCCAGTCAAATCCTTATGGGCCGATACTTTGAATCCGAACAGGTTTTCAGCTTATATATCCTGATCGCCCTAATCTACTTCAGCTTCAACCTAGCTATTTCAAGCCTTTCACGGGCTCTAGCAAAACGTTGGCAACAAGCTGCAGAATAACAAGAGGTTGGGACAAAAAATCCCGACCTCACTTTTTATTAACAATCAAACATTGACGCGGTAGCTGATTGAACTTTTTGTTCGTCTTTTAGACTCCAAAATGCTCCTAATCATCCTCGCGGGGCTGGGACTACGAAATCGAGACTTTGTCTATCGATTTCTGTCCCACCGCCTTTTGAGAGAAATCTTTTTGCTTATTTCTTTACTAAAAAATAAGCTAGGAAATGTTAAACTGACAAACTCTATGCTAGACTAGAAATATGGAACATCATTTTAATCATCGAGCAGAATCATTTGATTCTCCAAAAAATCAATTTCTGGCCGATCTTGTTTGCCAGCATCTAATAAAACAAGTGCCTGATTTGTCAAACAAATCAATCCTAGACTTTGGAGGTGGAACTGGCCTTATCGCCCTTCCTCTTGCCAAACAAGCTAAATCAGTGACCTTGGTTGATATTGCGGACAAGATGCTTGCGCAAGCTCGTCTCAAGATTGACAGTCAAAAACTTGCAAACCTATACTTGATTCAACAGGATTTATTACTTGAACCACTTGAAGAAGAGTTCGACCTTATTATCGTCAGTCGAGTTCTTCATCATATGCCTAATCTTGATGACAGTCTATCTATGTTCAAGGAACATTTGACTCATGGCGGACAACTCTTTATTGCTGATTTTACTCTACCAGCTGGAGAGACACACGGTTTTATCATTTCTGAACTTGAAGAAAGCCTCAGCCAACAAGGTTTCTCGGAAATAACAAGTCAAATACTCTACAGCTCAGACCATCTCTTTCTCCATAAACCTTCCCAATTATTTCTTACAAGTAGCAAAAATATTTAGCCCTTAGAGTATCAGACAAGCACTAAAAACAAAGCAAATGCTAATCTTTACTCAGTTTTTGCATTTTCCCAATAGATAAGGTATAATAGTTGTATTGTCTTTTGGGGTCGTTACGGATTCGACAGGCATTATGAGGCATATTTTGCGACTCGTGTGGCGACGTAAACGCCCAGTTAAATATAACTGCAAAAAATAACACTTCTTACGCTCTAGCTGCCTAAAAACCAGCAGGCGTGACCCGATTCGGATTGCTCGTGTCTGATGACAGGTCTTATTATTAGCGAGATACGATCAGGCTTTGTCTAGCAGTTTGATAAGAGATTTATAGACTCGCAGTTCCTAGGCTTGAGTTATGTGTCGAGGGGCTGTTAAAACAATACATAACCTATGGTCGTAGACAAATATGTTAGCAGGTGTTTGGACGTGGGTTCGACTCCCACCGGCTCCATTATATTAAAAAAACGTTGATGTTCTCAACGTTAGAACGAAGACAAAGTCCTTGGAAGTCAAGTTTCCAAGGGCTTTTCTTTGTGTAAAGTCGTATAATAGAGGCAAGAAGAGTTGTGAGGTGTTCCTATGTTTCAAACGTTGATGATATCAACGTTTTTTCTGTCATCATACAAGTTTACAATGTTACATCAAGACACTTGAAAGATGGCAACATTAACTTTTCTTCTATGGGAAAAATAGCATATATAGTGGATTGAACTTAGAGTAGTACAATATAAATTCTAAAACATTTTTAGAAATTAATTTGACTTTCCTAACCTCTTTGTTCACATCTTATTTCAATCAACTATACATTGAACAGCTATTCAATTGAATTTTTAGCATTTTAAAGATCTGTAAGACTGACATTTCCCCTTTCTCCTAATCATTATCCATC
>NZ_JAPVZN010000015.1:0-29043 GCF_041432385.1 Streptococcus sp. 27098_8_91 | reverse complement strand
GGTATGAGAACTTCAAGCAACTCAAAGCCGACCATGACGCATACCTTGCTGAACAACAACGTTTGCAAGCTTTGAAAGATAAAGCAGATGCAATCCGTAAGGCAGGTGGTCAACCTAAAGAAGTTACTGACGCTAACGGTAAAGTAGTTGACATCGTAGATGCTAAGGCTCAAAATAAACCTGTAGTTGCGACAGTGGGAACTAAAGACGATAAAACATATCAAGCTCCTGCACAAGCTACAAATGCAAAAGCAGAACCTAAGAAACAACTTCCAAATACAGGAACGAAGGATTCAGGACTTTTAGCATTGCTTGGAGCAAGTGTTGGACTATTTGCTTTAGCTGGAAGACGAAAATACAATAGATAAAAAGAAAGAGAGCAGTGGCTCTCTTTTCTAATGAAAACAAATTAGTATACATGTAAAAATTTTATATAAGGGAAACTTTTGATATTCTGGTTCGATTTTTGCTTATTTTTGACGAAAGTTTACCTTATTTTAATGAAATTGATTGAAATTAGTTGAAATTTTATTTTTTGAAAACTTATGAAAACGTTGATTTTAAAGCACTTTGAAATTAGATGAAATAAGTGGTGCTCCAACCAGGTCTTAAGAAAGCTCGTAAAGCATCACAATTCTCAAAACGTTAATCAATACGATTATATCAACGTTTCAAAGCACTCAAGAGTTTACCTCATGGGTGCTTTTTTCGTGTTTTTTGAAAAAGTTCACCTCGAAGTCCACCTTATTTTCACCTTATTGTTTTAGAGAAGCACTTAGCACCTGTTTATATTGATGAAACAGGATTCGAGACTTATTTTTATCGAGAATATGGTCGCTCATTAAAAGGGCAATAAGAGGTAAAGTGTCTGGAAGAAGATATCAGAGGATTTCTTTGGTTGCAGGGCTAACAAATGGTGAGTTAATCGCTCCAATGACTTACGAAGAAACAATGACGAGCGACCTTTTTGAAGCTTGGTTTCAGAAGTTTCTCTTACCAATATTAAATACACCATCAGTTAGTATTATGGATAATGCAAGATTCCATAGAATGGGTAGGCTAGAGCTCTTATGTGAAGAATTTGGTCATAAACTTTTACCACTTCCTCCCTACTCACCTGAGTACAATCCTATTGAGAAGAAATGGGCTCATATCAAAAAACACCTCAAAAAGGTATTGCCAAGTTGCAATACTTTTTTCGAGGCTCTTTTGTCCTGTTTCAATTGACTATATAGAGCCAAAAAATTTGACTTTATACGTTTTTCTAAAATACAGAACATGTTAGTTCTTATTTATTATGATTGTACAATGCAAAGAGAAATCATAGTTGTTATAATCAAAAGCGTGATAGTATCAACAAACCTATTTTGTAGCAATAGGAAGTTATTTTTTTATATTATGTGTTATGTTTGTAGCTTATTCACTCAATTTAGAGTTAAAGTCAGATGGTGAAGATTTTGATAGGTTAATGAAATCGTATGTAAAAATAAAAGGTAGAACAAAAGTAGAAAATTTTTAATGAATTTTTGAAGAAATTTGTTAAAATAAGAAAGACTGTAAAATAAAACCCAACCAAAATTTATTTTGGCTGGGTTTATTTGATATTCTTTACAATCTCATTAAATGAAGATATAATTTTTCCTTGCTTATCTTTGGGTAATTTTGTTAAGTTTTCAAAAAGTACTTCTGAAGAATCTTCTCGATCTGATTCAAATGATTGTAGGTTGAAGAACTCCTCGACCGTTAGATTTAGGGCTTTGATTACGGATTCAAGAGTTTTTATCTTAAAATCATACTTCATGTTCTCTATATTTTGAATCGCTTTAACACCTAGGCCAGCGATTTCAGATAATTTTTCTTGACTTAATCCCTGTGCTTTTCTACACTCACGTATGCGAAAAGCGATATGCTTTTGTAATTTATTATATTTCATGTTATCTACCATTTTACTATCTGTTTTCTCTAAAAATAAGTATAATAAACTATCCAAAAACGATAAAAGTATGGTAAAATAGTACTATAGTTTAATAAAATGCATAGGGCATTGTACAAAAGGAGTTTATAAATGTCAAAAGCTACGGAAAATAGTCATAGTACTGCTAAAAAATTGTATACGGGTACGGTTATTTCTGCCATCGCAGCAACTGCAAGTCTTGTCGGCACAATCGGAACTGCTCACGCAGATACAGTAGAGGTTCCATTGCCTACAACTGCTCAAACCGAACCAGCTTTGGTAGAGAAAGAAGCGCCTAAGAAAACTGAAGTGAAAGTTCCTACTAAGGAAGTCACTAAAGAACAAGTTGACGTGGCTAAGGATAAACTTGATAAATCTACCCAAGCAGTAGAAGATGCACAAGCCAAGAAAAGCCAAGCGCAGACTGAAAAAGACCAAGCGCAGACTGAAGTAGGTAATACTCAATCTGAAGTAGATAATGCTCAACAAGCCAAGGATAAAGCGACTCCAGAAAACATTGAAAAGCAAAATCAAGAAGTTACTGGTGCTGAAAAAGGTAAAACTGACGCAGAAAACCAAGAGAAGAATGCTGAAAAAGACCTTAACAAAGCAAAAGAAGTTGTCGCAGACCAAGAACATGTAGTTCATAAGTCTGAGAAAAAAGTAGCGGATGCTTTAAATGAGGTTAAAGATGCTCAGAATGATGTAGATAATGCCCAAGCTATTTTGGACGGTACAGGTCAAGCGAAAGTTGTCGAAGAAAAGGAAAATGCTGAGGCTTTCCAAAAACAAGCACAGGCACAGTTGACGAATGCAGAGGAGGTCTTGGAACAAGCTAAGTCAGACGACAAGAATCTTGCAGATGCAATTTCAAGCGTCCAAAACGAGTTGACAGAAGCTAGTAAGGTAGTAGTAAGCACAGAATCTAAGTTGACTGATGCTACTAATAAAGCTGACCAGACACAAACTGCTCTTGAAAAAGCACAGGATACCTTTACTGTGGCTGAAGCTAGCTATAAGTCTATTAACACTTTCCAAGTTACTGATGAATATGTTAACGCCTTGAAATCCTATGTAAATAATCCTCATGACATTTTGAATGAACGTGATAAGTGGAAAGAACATAGAGAGAAAGTAGAGTCTATCTTAAAATCGGTCAACCAAGAAAATTTGGATTTGAATAAATTCAAAGGAAATGTCACTGATAAAGCTATCAGTGTTGATGCTAATAACTTGACAACCGAACAAATGACAGAACTTTCTCTATTTGCGAGCGATCTACTTAACCAAATCCGTGAGCGTTTTGGAACACCTAAGACTGTTGTAACAAAAGGTATGGTTCAAGTTGCTGACGAAGTGACTGACGGTTACGTAGCTGATGATTGGGGATTCGGAAAAGGTCACGATAACAAAGCAGTAAACAACGTGGCTCGTAAATATGGATTGCCTACTTATGAGGATGATACTCAACAATACCTTGAAAACTTAAACAGTGTCAATAGTGGTGATGAAATTCATACCATGTATGATGCTAAAAAATGGGTTTATGAAAGTATTTCTGACTTGCTATTTAATGGTTGGGAGTGGATGCACGCTCAAAACCTAACAGGTGTATCTTCTGTTCGAGGTGCTACTAAAGAATATTTTGCTTTAGATATTTCTAAGAGTCTAGGACGTACAAGCGCACACTTCATCTCAGTTTTTGATAATCAAGCTGGAAACAAGCTGGATAGGACTGAAGTACCTAACAATAATACATCAGAAAGTATTGTAAAAGCCTATAATACTGCAAATTCTGCTTTATTAAATGCTCAGACTGTAAACTCTCAGGCACAACGTGAAAAAACAAGTGCTTCGCTTGCGAATATCAAGGCTAAAGGGGAGCAGGAAACAATTCAAAAACGATTGGATGCTCTTAAGGCTACACCTTTGAAAACGCCGACTGCTCAAAGCAAACTTGAACAAGCGCAAGACATCCTTGCTAATGCTAACAAGCGCTTAGAAAATGCTGAGAAAGCACTAGAAGCTTTAACTGCTGATGTGAAAACAAAACAAGAAAATCTTACTAATGCTAAGAATGTCCTTGCTCAAAAAGAAGCTAACCTTACTAATGCTAAGAACAACCTAGCAACTGAACAAGATAAATTGCTTGAACTTGAAAAACTAGTACAGATTGCTGAAAACAATCTTGACCTTGCTAAAGACAAAGTAGTACAAGCTACTAAGACGCTTGAAGAAGCTAAAGCTGACCTTGAATCCTTGCTTAACGCAGAGCCTAACCTTGCTAAAGCTAAGAAAGTCCTTTCTGAAAAAGAAACTATTCTTAATCAGAAAGTAACTGCTTTGAAAGAATCACAAGCTATCCTTGACAAGTTGTTGGAAGAACAAAAAATCGACCAAGAGGCTTATGATAAACTCTTCGCCTTATATAGCGAGCAGGTAGAAGCTAAGCGTAAAGAGATTGAAAAAGCAGGTTACAAACCAGTACCAGTAGTAGATGGTAAAGGGAATGTGGTTGATTACACAGCAGAGAAAGTAACGGTAGGAACTAAAGACGATAAAACTTATCAAGCGCCTGCACAAGCTACCAATGCAAAAGCAGAATCCAAGAAACAACTTCCAAATACTGGAACGAGAGAATCAAGTCTCCTAGCGGCGCTTGGAGCAAGTCTTGGACTCATCGCTTTAGTAGGAAAACGAAAATATAATAGATAAAAAGAAAGAGAGCGCCATGCTCTCTTTTCTATGGTGTTGCTCTGATATGTAAAAATTTTATATAAGGTAAACTTTTGATATTCGTTAATACTTATTTTATCGATTATCTTATCAAGATTCGATGCTTTTTAGTAATTTTACATGTAGGCGTAACTGTTTTACTTTTGGTAATTATTTAATACTTTTTCTATAAGTTTCCTACAGCTTGATGGAAGTGATGATGTATTCCAGTATTTTGATGAAGGCTAAATTAGCTTCTACTGAATAAGCTTTTTCAGTCATAACAAAACACTCCTGTTCATAGTTTCACTAAATTTTGACAGGAGTGTTTTTCTTGTGTCTCAATTTATGGGTTCAGTATTTTTCTAGTAACCAATCTATAATGTTTTTCTTCTCAATACCATTGTAATTGGCTGTTGGCTGAATCGTATCCATTGTTAATAGATATTTTGGGAATTGATCTTTAATGGCTTCTAGTGGTCTAAGTTCTCTTTCTAATGTTTCTGGAGCAAGTGTTGTTTCACTGACTTGATAATAAGCGTAGTGACCAAGATCAGTTACAACAACAAAATCAACCTCATATTTATCTAAATTACCAACATATACTTGTGAATATCTACGTCTTAATTCCAAATATACAATATTTTCTAAGATGTGGCCAATGTCTTCTTTGTGGTCTGGTAATAAGAGATGTCGTAAACCTAAATCAACGGGATAATATTTCTCTAAGCGGTGCAATAATGCTCTACCTTTTACATCAAAACGTGGAACGGAATAAAAAAGTAAACTATCTGTCAAAGTCGTCAAATAATTTTCCAAAGTATTATGGGAGATTGAAACGTTTTGGCTGACCAGGGTATTGCGAATCTTATTTGTCGATATTAAGCTTCCCGTACTACTGAGAAGGGTTCGGACAATGCGCTCAATAATTGTAGGATTTGGATTTCCTAATCTAGTGACAATATCATTTAACAGTATTGAGTTATAGATTCCTCTGAGATAATCAATTTTTTCAGCGTAAGATGCTGTTTGTAATAAGTAAGGGAAAGCACTAAAGAGATAATTGTTAAAAATTTCTGTTGTATTCAAATTCTCTGTGAGAGATTGACCTGATAGATATTCTTCAAATGATAAAGGAAGAACCTCTATCTCAACATACCGACCAGTCAAATTTGTAGCTAATTGGCTGCTCATAAAGTAGGCGTTGGATCCAGTCAAATAGAGGTCAACATTTGGTAAGATGAATAGACTATCTGCTACTAGTTCAAATTTTTCAACATGTTGAATTTCGTCTAAAAAGATATAGTATGTTTTCTCTCCAACTAACTGCTCTTTTATATAAGCAAATAATGTTTGAAAATGTCGCAGGTCATAATAACTTAGATCCTCAAAATTGATGGATATGATTTGATTTTCGTCTACCCCAGTTGCTAGTAGTTCCTCTTTATAGAGTTGAAAGAGAACAGATTTACCAGCTCGTCTCACTCCACTCACAACTTTGATGACTTGTCGATCACGATGTCTTCTTAAAAAATCTAAATAATGTGGTCTTTTAATATAGTTCATAATAGATACCTCAAATATAGTATAATATAAATAGAAATTATTTTCAAATTTTTGTAAATAATTTTATATTTATTTTATTATTTTCAATTTATTAGAAATAAAATCTAGAGCTGTTTAAATGTCTTCAGGATAGAAAACGACGATAGAAAAAATTGCATTGACACGAATATACTGTAGATTTGTTATCAAACTATATCATCTTTGTGATGCAGTAGTTCGTATTTCTTAACTACATAAGCTACAAAAACAAAAAGTGATAACCACCCGAATTTTTAAAGTTTTATATGTTGTGCTTGCCACATTTAGTCGCTTATAAATGTAACTGTGAACTGACAAAGTTAATTGCCTCAAAAACTTAATCAATAAGATGCTGTCAACGTTTACGGATATTCAAGGATTTTCTCTTGGATGTTTTTTTGGTGTCTGAACTTGACTATGTATGAGAAAGATATTATGATAGTCAGGACGGCAGTTTATTAAGGCAGTGACTGAAGGCCTAAGTGGCCAAATAGTTTGAGTTCCTACGGTTGATGTGTTTATGACGAAGCTGACGGCAGGGGACTTACTAGTCACGAGGCCACGCAAGGATGTAACTCCTGTTCAGCAACTAGCATTGCCTGGGCTGACTAGTAAGCCACTTACCTTGCCGGCACCAGATCCTGTGTTAGCTTTACCAGCGCCTAAAGTTACATCTAAACCGGATTTTTATGTATCGCCTGATGGCAGAATTTTGTCATCAACGGACTATCGTTATATGGATTCTAAGTATGCTGAACAGACAATGAGAACTATGGAAGCCCCTGGAAGTTACATCAGTTTATCTAAATTTGATTCAGCTAGTAAGGTGCAAGATGCTTATCAAATATCTCCTGCTTGGAGTAATGCGAAGCTTCGTGGAGAGTTTGATACACTTCAGATAATGGATAATGTGTATGTTCCTAAGGAAGCCGGAGATACAGGAAAAGTTTTGGAGCCAATCACATCTTATTATCCCGAATATGGGAAAGGAAGCTATCCACAATTGAAAACTAATTCGGTAATTGAATTTTAAAAAGTGGATCTTATAGGTGACTAATATAAATTATGATGATGTTAAAGAAAAATTATGTAATATTATTATTAAATACATTGATAATCCTGAAATACGTTTACAAATGTTAGAGCAAGCAAAGTCTGTTAATACTGTGAGAGGTGTACTCTATAGTTTAGACACAGAAAAAAACAGAGATTTAACTCAAGAGGAGATTGATTTTTGTAAAGATTTATTTTTTTACTTCGGTTAAAAATAAAATTTTCTAGAGTTTGGGATAGATTCTACGATAATTTCGCTATAGTCTAAAAATTTTACAGCAATTACTATTAAAGATAATGTTGTGGATGAAATCGTTAGAACCACACCTTTTGAAGACTTAACTAAAATTTACTTAAATGTTAAATTACAATATTAGGAGAAAAATGAACTTACAATTCACCAAATTTGCAGCTATGCCAGAAGAAGTCATTGAAAAGTACGCCTCAAAGGTTCCAGACGAATTAGTGGAATTGTGGCAACAATATGGACTCGGATTTTTACTTGATGGTTATCTAAAAATTATCAATCCAGAAGAATATATAGAATTTGTAGAAGCTACATATTTCAGAGGAACAAATGGAGTTCCATTATTTGTTACTTGTTTTGGGGATCTAATTATCTACACTCAGAACGGCTTTATTGATATCATTTATTATGCGAACAATGATTTTGAGGTGATGACGAAACGGATGGATCATTTTATCAAATTTTTAGATGATGATAGTTTTTTAGAAGATTTTTTTGCTATTCCTTTCTATGAAGAAGCGGTTAAGGAGTATGGGAGCTTGGATTACAATCAATGCTTTGGCTTTGTTCCTCTTCTGGTACTGGGAGGAAAAAGGGATTTAGTCAATATTGACAAGGTTGGCATAAAAGAACATTTAGACCTCATTACCCAGATTACAGGCGGTGTGGGATTTGAGAACTAAGGAAAAATAATGATAAAGTGAAGTTGAGATAATGTGGTCTCAACTTCATTTTAAAGGTAACTTTTTCTGTAAAGAGCTTGGAGAATTATTGGCTAAAGAGCCTAAATTATTAGGAATTCAGGGATTAACTACTATGGTAGGTATTGCAACTGAGATAGAGAGAGTTAATCATAACCCCTTCGTTGTTAGAAAAAACACAAAAACCTCTCAAGTGTTAACAGCTGCAGGAGTTCCTAGATCAGTGCTATGTACCTGATAATATCGCTAACCCATCGCATAATAAACTACTGTTGAGCAGTTGCTACGTAATAAACTAACTATTTCTACTGTAAAATCTAGAGGGGGTACGAATAATGGAAAATAAAACGATATACACTCTTCCAATGTTTTCTTCACTTCTGTCTGAGTTACCTCAAATAACTTTTTCAGGTACAACTATTTGTATCAATTTAAAGGGATACGATTGTGATGATATCTATTCAGAAGTTGAATTGATCTTTCAAGAAGTCCACTATTTTTCAAAGACGAACGCATTGTTTTCGGCAAACACAATTGAAGCTTATGATAAAGTTTTAGAAATATTTAATTCATCAATTATACTACAGTTAATGGAAGCCAACAGGAATCTTTTTGAAGAATTGAACAAGCACCAGAAATTAAAGCATTATTCTTTATATCTTGATAGTTATGATGGATATAATATAGTTTGCAAGTCCATAGAAATCAAAGAGTTATAAGATTTTAAGGCAATAAACAATTAGCAAATTAGAATTATCAGATAAAGAACACTTGAAATTGATTCAAGTACTTTTACTGTTCAATAGGAACAAAGTTCCCCAACAATCATTCAAATAATGCGAGACTTATCTTTATATCAGGCTCTGTGACAGGCCTGACCAAGTATGGACAAGTCATCATATCCAGTTGCGATAGCCTCTAAAGTGCAAGAAAGACAAGTACAGACACAATAGGTCAGCCACAATGGATATTGGGTTAAAAGACGGACGATATATAGGTACTAAAATTAGATATGGAGAGTAAATCTATGGAAGTTAAAACTTTATTTTCTTTTTCTAAAGGAGCGGAAATAATGCTTGAATCTGGTATTATTTCAGATGCGGAAATAATGCTTGAATCTGGTATTATTTCAGATAATGAGGATACTATAGTTCTTATAAAATCTAAAAATAATCATACTTTCATTAATTTTGGATATGTAGATTATTGTTATGTATATAATAAACATCACTTCTTCGGTCACAATTTAGAAAATCTTGAAGCAGGGCTTTATGAATTAGAAAGTAATCATCAAGTACAAGAAATACAACGTTACCTATTGATTAGTGATTGCTTTATAATAGATATTGTAACTGATTTTTCCCCGCAAATTGATACATCACCTACTGCTTATGATATTGAACATACAAAATATTTATCGTCAGATAAGATCGTTTCTGATAATTGGGAGAAATTATCTATTCCGAAAGATAATTATTTTTCAGGCTTAAGGATGAACAATAAAGGAGAATTATTAATTTTATTAATTGGGGATAACTACTCACTTGGAATTGAAATACGGGATTTTGTAAGAATCCAATTTTGTGAGGAAGGGAGAGATATATATGACGCTTTCGTTGATATGGATCAATTGATGAAATCTAATGAGAATCTGTATGTTTATAGAACTGCTGATAAAAAAATCTATACTATAGAATGGATGTTGAACTATAATTTTAGAGTTGAATATTTATAGTATGTCTGCTATATGATAAAGAAAACCACTCCAAATTATAGTTATAATGACTGTGTGACTGTTCCATTAATTGGAAACATAGGAAAAGATATCGGTAGTCATCAATACAATGCCCATTCTATTATCGAAAAAGAAATGAGGTTTTTTCTAAATGAAAGAAAAATATATGGATATGAAGTATATTATTGAATGTTTTAGTGAAAGAAATATTGAATTCCCATTTGAGATAGAAATATTAGATAGCACTGAAGGATTGCAACATATAGAGTCTAGTGAATGGGAAGAACTTGTTTGGGAATTTCGTAGTGAATTCTTACTTAAGAATAAGGGTGAAGTTAGAGCTGGAATAGGAAAAATCTGGAATGAAAATGCAGCCTACTTTCGTAAATCTATTGAACCTACATTAAAAGAATACCTACAGAGAAATTTTTTGCCACAGACATGCATAGATTCGATTTTATTTGATGTAAGCACTCTTAGAAACTATAAATTACTGCAAGATGATTTTGGGATAGAGTCTGCCTTTCATGATGATTTGCTTTTGATTTATGAGGGAGGCTACATTCCAGTTGGCTATCAAGGCAATTATCCAGAGGGGCACTTTAAGGTGATGAAAATTGTTTAGCTTAACATGAATAGCTTCCATTGAACTTATAAAGTATCTTACACTTAATACAGAGGAGCACTCAGATCTTGTTTCTATACGAAATTGTTCTGCAACCTGACAAAGTCAGTTGCCTCAAAAGGTTAACCAATACGACTGCACCAACCTTTCGAAACGCTTCATGGTTCACACCACGAGGTGTTTTTTGATGAATTTTAGAAAAGCCCATACAACTTTACTTGAAAGAATGCTATAATAGCTTAGAATAAGAGATTTTCTGTTGAAATATATGTATGGGAGATTACGATGTCACTTGTCTTAAAGGTTGGCTTGTTCTATTAGACAATTGGATTTTGAATTCCTTTTTTCAACTGTCTTTGTCCGTCTTGAACATTCAAATTGGGGTAGTCCTTATCCAATCCTTATGAACGAGTTGTATCAAGTGAGATTTTCAGTATATTATTGAAAGAATTGTCTACTCGAACTACAGAGTATTCGTATAGAGTTTAGCAAATTATCGTCTTATGATAATGTTTGTGGCTTTGAACCTGTAAGTTCTATGGAAAAAGTGTTGAGATTTCTACTTGGTAGGTTTCCTTGTTTGCTTCATTATGCGAGAAAGATTGATTTTAAGTGACTATTGAAGTTTGAGAATTCGGATACTTTGGCAATTAAGAATATCTATGGTGCTTTTAAAGTGAAAAAAATTTTAAGACTTATAAGTATTTTTGACGATAGGATTCAGATCAAACTGAAATCAATCAGAACACCAAAGGTCAAAGACTAGAGTATAGCTTTGATAGGGCAAAAAACTGCTGCATATCCATGGTAGCGATGGTATAATCGGCATGATAGTTGTTACTGTAATAAGCGAAGGAAATAGATATGAGAGAATTTGAAATAAGGGAAAAACAAGATAAGATAAATCAGACGGAATATTGGGATGGTCGGATTCTAGATTTACAAATATTATATTTTGGTGATGAAGTTCATCTATATATAGAAAGTTATCATGAGAATAAAGTAGATTTAGAGGAATGTTGGAAAGTCAGTTTCCTTGCTTGTGCAGCACTGAATTATGAGACGGATGCACAAAATCGCAAAAAATTTAAAGTAAAAGATTTTACACAAAATCACTTGTATACCTGTCAAGAGATATCTCTTGAATATTACGATGACAGTTTTTTTCAAACCAGGATAGTTTTAGAAGGATTAGTCAAGTTCAATATCATTTCTAGGGATGTTACTGTTGAAAGAATCAAACGATCAGAACATGATTTTTTCTGGAGGAATAAGTCATAAATGTATTCAATTAATAGTGAGGTTGAAAGTAATACCAAAAAGATAAGGAACTCCTCCAGCTGGCACTTGTGGTGAATGAATACAATGGAGAGGTCAATTTAGTAATAATGGAACGAGATGAAGATATGTCATATGAGTTTTTTAAAAAATTATTATCCTATGGGGAAGAGTTTGTTCTATATTATCAAGATAGAAAGTTTTATATCAGTCAAAGGAAAGACTTAGGGGAGTTATATTTTACGGTTTCTGAGGAAGACTATCACATTTTTTATAGCCCAAAGGAACTTTTATCAGCACCATTAATCGATGGTGAGACCTTATTAGAAAGATGGAATGATCTTGCAGTTTATTAAGTCTATCCCAAAAGTTGATCATCTTATTCAAGTTATTACATAAAATCAGCAGAGGTGGGAAATGAGAGTAGTTTTATTGCCAATTTATTATAAAAATGATAATAGAATAGAAACGTGTCAAATTTTTATTAGAGATAGCGAAGAATTATGTATTCTTGATGTTGATAGAGATTCGGGTTTTAAACGCTATGAAGCTGACTCTTTCTTTGAGGCGCTTACGAACTATCGTCTGGATTTGGAAAAGCAAGGCGGGATTCTCCAATGCAATGGAGCTGACAAGTGTGTATTTCCTTCTCCGATGCAGCTGAATTTTGGAGGAGAAAAAGCCTATTTCTTGGAAATGGGAAAACAAGCCAGTTTAAACAATGTTTATGAGATTTTTGACCAAGATAAACCAAACTTAAACTGTGTCAGTGTCGCAGAACAGAAACAATTTTATGATGATTGGTTTACTAGCTTAGTAGGTGGGACCAATTAACCCCTCAGCTTTAAAGGAACGATTAGAAAAAATCTTAGTAACCTATGTCTTAGTCCTTGTGACAGATGAAAGAATTGTAGATAGACATTATCACAGAAAATTAGGAGAATACGAGTTGAAAATAAGTGGACAATTGTCAAAGGATAATCAAAAGCTGACTTTTTTTGAGATTCTTTCCCAAATATCATCTAATCATGAAGATTGGTATATCTTTGAATGTGATGCTGTAGGAAAAGCTCCCAATAATCTGCCTATGCCAGAATTTGAAGATTTAGTCTTAAATTCAAAATATGGCTATCAGATGAGTTGGGCTGGACTTTTAAAATTTTCAAAGGGAATAGAGGATGTAAATAATTTAATAGTTGTTTCCTCTACAACTCCTGTTGAATTTGAAACTATAGAAAAAGGGACAGAAGCTTTGCAAGTAAGATTGGAAATATACGATAGTACTGCTTGGGAAATTGAATTTTATGGATGACCTTGTACAGTTTACTGTTACTAATGCCACATAGAAATGGGGGATTGCAGTTTTCTTAGTGGATAATGTCATCACTGAGTAGATTGAACGAAAGACTTGCCTAGCTTATGATATGGGCGGTATCTAAAGAAAGCTGATTTTGATTGGATAGATAGTAGGAGAATTAGGGGGATTGGATGTTGTATTATAAAACAATTTGGAATCATAGGAATGACTATGATCCGACCATAATGTACTCAGAAATAGACGCAGAAGGTTTCGAAACAAAACGATTAGATATCTACCATAATGGACACGTAGCTTATTTTGATAATCGGACACCTTTGGAGTTGGGAGAAGCTCCATATCCAAGTGATTTTGATGCAATAAATGCTACAGGTGAGTTTGATGTGTCTGAAATATCAGCAATCGATTTTGAAAACATTCTAAAAATGTATGACACAGAAGCTTTCATCGAAGATTATTGTATCAAATTAGCTAGATGGGCAGAAAGGTAACAAGTATTTGCCATTTTTCAATAGTTAGAGGGGGAACATTTATGCCAGATATTACATTTAATCATTCTTTTTTTTCCTATCCACAATCATTAAAGGATTTAGTTTCCGAAGGTAGGGTTGATTTTGGTGTATGGTACTTGATGAATGACGATGAAACAGTGAAAAGATTTCGAGGTCTTCAAACAAGATATCCTGAGCGAACATTATATCCATTTGCAAGGAGAGATGATAATGATGATATCGCCTGTTTTGAAGATGTTGATAGTACTCTAGTGCATATTATCCATGACTTTGCTGATTCAGGATGGGAACAAAGGGAAGTTTTCCCCACCATTGATGCCTGGTTAGAATACATTGAGAAGTGTAATCTTCAAGATAGACGGTGACTTGGTGTTAGGCTGAACCTTGGTAGAGCTTAGCGCCATTGATGAAAATAGTCATCTGTAAAAAATATCTGAGAGATTTATTTGGGAATAAATGTGAGGGAGAAAAATCTTGTTGCTATTTGATTTATCTAGCAAGGAAAAAGAGCTTGAAGGACTAGATTATTGGGAAATGGGGATACTAGATTTAAAGATATCCTATTTTGGCGATGAAGTTTCTGTAGGCATAGAGGATTATCATAACAAAGAAAAATATTGGGAAATTAAGTTTTTAGTATGCGCCAAAGTAGAGTATAGCAATGATGCTTTAGACATCCAGTGGAGAAAAGATCAACACGTTAAAGATATGACTAGAGGGGAATTGCATCATCATGGTCAAGAAATTTCTTTACAAATTTATGAGGAGAATCCTGATTTTGTGAAGTGTATGGTTGATATTGGTTTGTTGCAAATGACAATTATTTGTCGGGATATTCAGATAGAACATCTTGAGTTAAAGGATGCTCAGTTCTTTTGGCAGGATCGTGAAACTGTAGAATGAGTAAAGTGTAGCTAAACGGTTATAATAACCGATCGAAGCACGAGAAAAACGTGTAATTTATTACCGAGTCTTGATAAATAGGAATGAAATGATGTTAAGTGTTGAATTGAGAATAGCGGTAGCAGACGTAACCATGATAGATAGCTTATTGAACTTATTAGATGTTAGTCAGCAGATTATTACTTCTCACTTTTATTATAAGGACCAGGAACTAAGTTATTCAAGTGCTATAAAGTGGGAGCGGTATTTTTCGAGTCCAGCTACTGGATATTTGCATGTGAGGCAAATATTTGTAGGAAGAGTTGTTGAAGATGCGATGATTATTATTTCAGGAAATAGCGATATTGTCGATTTTATCATTGAATTTCGCGTGGAATATCTGACAGATGAGGATATAAATAGTATTAAAAAATTTATCCTAAAATCTAATCGAACTATTTCAGAAAAGGACATTGAAGTTATCTGTGAAGAGTATTGAGATTTGATAGGCTATTATAAGATTAGCGAACGTAATACTTTGCTAGGAATCAAGAGAGATGAGTTCGCTGGGGAGCTGACTGGAGGTGCTGGATTTGGTTTAACAATTTGGAATTTAAAGATGGCTAAACTGATGAACAAAGAGCACAAGCATTACACGAAAATCCAAGCTTTGACTGAAGCAGTTATAGTTAAAATACAGGTGAATCGTAAATCTATATTTGCTTTGTAACGAGATAAAAAGGTTGATGGTTCAGATTCTGTTTCAAACAATTGCTATATTGTTTGAACTAGTGATTTATGATATAGTTAAAATATCAATCCGTTGGATAGAAGTGTAAATAGGAATTTATGTTCCCAAAATATCCAGATGGAACGGTATTTGGGAAGTTTACAATTGAAGATTAGGAGAAAAAGACATGTTTAATTCATTTTTAGAATTTTTTGGTTCAGAGAATAAAGGCTACGTAAAGCGTTCAGAAGATATTTATCTTGATTTTATTATGAACTATTCTAAGGAAAGTTTTGGTAGTGGGTTATTTAGGGTTGTTGATTCTAATAATTTAGAATACTTTAAAGGACTAGTACAGTCATGCTTTTCTGAATTATCAGATGATATACGAGTTATAGGTTTTGATTGGTTAGGTAGGATATTTGTTAGTTCTGACACTAGTGATTCAAAAATATATATGTGTGACGCAGGAAGTCATGAGATTTTAGAGATTCCACTAGGTATTAAGGAGTTTTTGAATAATGAAATTCCAGAATATCCTGATGAGCTATTTGCTTTAGATTTTTACAAAGAGTATATTTCTCAAGGAGGAACCTCTCCTTCCTATGAACAATGTATTGGTTACAAAATACCTTTATTTTTAGGTGGTTTGGATGACCTTTCAAATATTGAACAAATCGATTTTGATGTGTTTTGGACTATCATGTCACAATTATGGTAATTTAGATTCAATCATACAGTACAATATCCTGAAGTATATCGACTTGAAGAAACCTTTCGTAAACTATAATAAAACTAGCTACTATAATCGCGAAAACCTTACTTATAGTGAGTTATATAAACTTTAAAAGGAACACGAGGAGAAAAAATGAACTTACAATTTACCAAATTTGCAGCTATGCCAGAAGAAGTTATTGAAAAGTATGCCTCAAAAGTTCCAGATGAATTAGTGGAATTGTGGAAACAATATGGATTGGGCTTTTTACTTGATGGTTATCTAAAAATTATCAATCCAGAAGAATATGTAGAATTTGTTCAAAAGACCTATTTTAGAGGTGATTTATCTATTCCTGTTTTTATAACTGCATTTGGGGATATTATCACTCTGGAGGAAGGAAACTATCTGAGAATTGTAGAATACAAGGAGGAAAATTTCACCACTATTTTAGAAGATATGTACTATTTTCTAGAAGATTTAGAGGATGAAGAGTTGTTAAAGGACTATTTTGATATTCCTCTCTATGAAGAAGCGGTTAAGGAGTATGGGAACTTGGATTACAATCAATGCTTTGGTTTTGTTCCTCTTCTTGTACTGGGAGGAAAAAGGGAACTAACCAATATTGACAAGGTTGGCATAAAAGAACATTTAGACCTCATTACCCAGATTACAGGTGGAGTGGGATTTTAGGATTTGGAATCAAGGATAGTAATCTAGGGGAACTAAACCTACGAGCGCTGGTGATGATTCAAAAGATAATACTTGGTCAAGGGATGATCGCTGGCTACTTCAGATGCTCATACTGGATGAAGTGCTAGAAATTTTAAGTTAGTGGTCGATATGGCTACAAAACCTATTGTCCATTTTAACTTTAGAAGGCGATTATATATGTTTAAAATTATAAAAGAATATGATATGGACTATAGACGATTAGTTTATAGACCAGAAGAATATAGTTTTGATTCCATACCTATAAAAAATTCTGATTACTACATATTATTCGACACACTCCAACTTGGCTTTGATTCAGAAAGCAATGCGTGCGTACAAATTTTTGGATTTTTTCCTCAGGTATTAAAAGCAGAAGAAAGAGATGTTCTTATTCCTAACTCGAATAAAGGGAGTATTATTCTATTATTGGATGAATGCCAGTTAGATTTAGGGGATAGTATTCGATTTGTGCAATCAGATAGTTGGGTAAGTTATTATTCACCAAGAAAAGGATATACTTATTTTGGTAAGGAAAAATTATCAGATTCAGTAGAGTATGTTGAGTTTTATCCAGATTGTATTGCAGCGTTAAATGAGAAGGGCGATATAGAAGCTTTTTGGCTAAAGGTGAATTTTGAAGAGTAGTATAATGACTATTTTAGAATAGCTAATGATAAACGATAGCAATTCGTACCTCATTTCATTTATCCAGTAAGTATATCTGATTAGATAGGGACTCAGTTTTGAAATCAATACCTTGTTTGAATCCTCAAAGGAGATTGTTAGTAGTTGAGCGATAGTGACTTGGTGCTAGGATGAACCTTGTAGTTGAGTTTATTTAAAACAAGATTATCTGCAAGTGAAGGCAGAATTCCTTCGACTGGAGGTAAATAAAATGACTTTTGAAGATTTAAGAGAATTCTTACTCTCGATAGCTGAAGAAGATGCTATTATTTCGACTTTATTTTCGTTTTTTATTAAAAATAAAGGATATTCAACTCAGATATTGGAAGAGATTATTTTTTATGGAGTGACAATAGGTTGGTTTGAAATAGTTAGTGTCGAAAATAATGATATTCTCTATACAGATATCGAGTGGAGAATGGATAATGTCTTTCAAGAAGTCGTTTTTTGCGATAATAATTTTGCTGTAAAGACTCTATTTACACAAGTAAGTGGAATTCCAGAATTATTCAGGAAATTTATCTTATAAAGAAACAATCTTCATTTGTCAAAGAGAAAAATTTGATAACTTGAATCTCCAGCTTATGCGATAAGGAAGTTCAATATACCCCTAATAAAAATAGAAAGACTAGATGAAGTATGACAGATCAGCAAGCAATATTTTTACAAGAACTAAAAATCATCCAGGAACAAGCTGTACATATGAATCTCCATCAAAGTGATTTAACTAAAGAAGAACTGCTCTTTAATGTCAGTTATGATACTTTGGTTTTGACGATGGAATTGTTGGATGGCTATCGTAATATGAACTTGGAGCTATCTGATAAAGAGAGCAAGGAAGTTTTAAATGAGAATATACAATTACATGATGGGTTGGTTGATTTTTTGAAGTCATTTTAGTTTAGCTAAGAAGTGACATGTGCTCTAATCTCCATAAAATAGGGAGTGAATAGGAGGAGAGGAAATGGTTGGAGATCTTTTGAAAATCGATAGGATTAAGACGCTATTGCTCGAGAATGGCATTTCTTTGGAACCAGGTCTAAGTGATGAAGAAATACAAAAAGTCGAGACAATCTATGGAATTGAATTTCCTGAGCAGTGGCTGGCAGTTTATCAACAATTGTTGCCTATTTCAGAAGGTTTTTATAACTGGAGAAATTTCTCAGCTGAAAATATAGAACATATAAAACGGAGCCTAGTTGCTCCCTATGATGGAATTTTGGAAAGTTTGGATGAACTGGTGTGGGATGCCTCTTGGGGGAGCGAGCCAACTACACTCTTGGACAGAAATATTCAAATCAGGAAAATGTTAGAAGCAGCACCTCGACTAATCCCCTTATATGGGCATCGTTTTCTCCCTAGTTATGAGAATCAGGAGATGCCGATTTTATCAGTAGTGGATTTAGATATTATTTATTATGGCAAAGACTTATACGATTATTTTGAGATTGAATTTGGAAATAGGAAACTTTCTCTGGCTTTAGAAGAATATAAGCAAGTACCCTTCTGGACGAGTGACTTTTATTAAATGTTTTTACAAAGATAACTGGTCGCACCCTTGAAAACTTCATCTTACTTTGAAATATGCTAAACCCACGATTGGAATTTCTAGATGTCAAGTTAAAGTTTGAGCGGTGACTAAATGGCAGGATAAGCGATGCATTTGTTCTGCCAGGAGCATTGACATGAATTCGAGTTGTACTTGAATCGCTGCGTGTTAGTGCCTCCGAATAGCTTCCATAGGCGTTCCAGCCTGTTTAGTAAGATGTTGGAATTTATGAGGACCTTGATGGATATTATTTTTCTTCATAGTATGTTGTGTTATAATGTAGATACGATATGAAAAAATTAAGATATCTCTTTAAATGTCACTTTGTGTGAACATGAGTAAATTTGAATCTAGAGAACGATAGGAAATGGTTTAGAATGATAAGTCTAGAGATGATGTCTGAAGAAAATAGCATAGATGTTTATTCTTTTGAAAAAGAAAATCGGGAGTATTTTGAGCGGAATTTACCTCCTAGACCAGCTCACTATTTTGACTTAGAAGGTTTTAAAGAAATTACAAGGGAATTGTTAAGGGAACAAGAGAGCCATGATGTCTACATGCATCTTATTAGAGATGCACAAGGTACTATGGTCGGAAGAATCAATTTAAGTGTTTTAGGGAAGGATAAAAAAATAGCAGAACTTGGATATAGGATCGGAGAAAATGTTACCAATTTAGGTTATGCAAGTGAAGCGGTTAAACTCGTTTTAGAAGAGGCCTTTACTACTTATGGTTTACACAAGATTATCGCAGGGACGGCAAGGGACAATCTGGCTTCTCAGAGAGTGCTTTTAAAAAATGGTTTCACCTTTAGTAGAATCATAGAGAATGACTTTCAAATGAATAACGAGTGGATTCATACGGCAGTATTTGAGATAAGGAATCTATAGCATCATCATTCCCAGTCGTTTGCCAAAACTCAACATTCCTAGTAGACATTTGTCTACTTTTATACGGAAAATATAGTAGAATGAATCTAGAACAGTACACCAAGACTGCTAAAAATGTTTTAGAATCTATATTGTATTACTCTAAGTTCAATCCGCTATAGCATTCTTTGTTCTTGTTTTTAGTTCTCTATCGTCATGATTACAAGCCAATTTGTATCTATAATACTTCTTTATTAGCCTTGTTTCTTGTCAAACTTTTTAATCCTCAGATCAAGACGAATATCTTATCAGCTAGTTTTGCTAGGGGATTTAATATTCTATTAAATTCTTTAATTTTCTTTTATCTTTATTTTTTTGAATTAAGGAATCTTAGTTTTAGTTCTTTTTTACTTTTTTGCTTACTCTTCTTTATAAAAATTTTTATCATTCCTTTATGTTTGGTTTCTAGTCAAAATTCTAAGTATGGTCCTTATCTAGTCCATAGTAGTTTCTTTAGGAGGAATGCTTCAGATGTAATTCATGTTTAATTTTATAAAAATGATGACTTTCTACTTTTTGGTAGGAAGTTTTTTATTATTTCTATATCGAAATAGTTGACAGATGTAATTTAGGGTGTTACAATAATTAAAAAGTTCGATATAGAACAAAAAAGGAGACAAAATGGACAAGATGTTAGGAGGCTACCAAGCTCTACAGATTCGATTGTTAAACGGGCGTATCTTTCAAAAACTCTTGAGCAATGAACCAGATGCTCAATACAGAAGTGAACAGGGAAAAATTTTAACGATTTTGTGGAAGCAAGAGTTAGGGTGCGCTACAGCGACCGATATCGCTCTTGCGACGGGTCTAGCCAATAATACATTGACCAGTATGGTTAAGAAATTGGAAGAACAAGGCTTGATCACGATTCAACCTTGCACACAAGATAAAAGGAAAAAATATATCTCTTTGACAGACCTCGGTTGGGCGCAAAAAGAAATTGGAGACCGTGTTAGCAAAGAATTGGGTGAAATTTTCTACCAAGGCTTTTCGGATCAAGAAATCCAAGAATTTGAAGCTTATCAAGAGCGTATTATCTCAAATCTAAAAGCTAAAGAAAATGACATGTAGGGAAAGGAAGTAACAGTTATGATCGGAATTACAGGTGTAACAGGTAACTTAGGCTCCTATGTGGCTGATCTTGTTGATAAAAAAGGAATCGCTTCTGTCCATCTAGCAAGAAGCCCAGAGCGTGCAAAAGTTTATGCGTCTGCGGAAATCCGTAGATTGTCCTATACCAATACTCCAGAGGTGGTTGAAGCCTTGAAGGGGATCGATACTTTGTTGATGGTTTCTGCTAGGGAAAATCCAGAGCGTGTCAAGGAGCACAAGGACTTTTTAGATGCTGCAAAATTAGCAGGGGTGCAACATATCGTTTATACCTCCTTTTATGGGGCAGATGAGAAGGCAACTTTTACCTTGTCTCGAGATCATGCCCAGACGGAAGCCTATATCAAGGAGTTAGGGTTCACCTACACTTTTTTGAGAGATAATTTTTATTTGGATTTCTTGATTGATATTGCACTTGAAAATGGAGAAATTCGTGGTCCGGCTGGCAGTGGCCTGGTATCAGCTGTTGCCCGTAAGGACACATCTAGGGTTGCAGCAGAAATTCTTTTAAATCCTAAGGAGTGGAAAAATCAAATCTTGAATTTGACAGGGCCAGAGAATCTTTCCATGGAAGAAATCGTAGCACTTCTCTCAAATCAGACCGGTAAGGACATCACGTATATAGATGAATCAGTAGAAGAAGCCTATGAGTCACGAAAAAAATGGCCAGCACAAACTTGGGAGTACGATGCATGGGTCAGTACTTATACAGCGATTAAAGTTGAGGAACAGGCTGGGGTTTCAACAGATATCGAAAAAGTCCTAGGGCATCCAGCAAGCAACCTATTGGATATTCTTAGAGACAGAAAACTTATTGAGGAAAAAAATGATTGAATACAAACATGTAGCCTTGCGCTACACGGATAAAAATATTTTAAAAGATGTCAATCTCCGTATTGAAAATGGAGAATTCATGGTACTAGTGGGTCCTTCAGGATCTGGGAAGACCACTATGCTTAAATTGATTAATCGTCTTTTGGAGCCAACAGATGGTGATATCTACATGGATGGGAAGCGTATCAAGGACTATGAGGTGCGTGAGCTCCGTCTCAGTACCGGCTATGTCCTCCAAGCCATTGCCTTATTTCCTAACTTGACAGTTGCGGAAAATATTGCTCTCATTCCTGAGATGAAGGGTTGGAGCAAGGAGCAAATCGCTTCTAAAACAGAAGAACTCTTGGATAAGGTTGGTCTGCCTGCTGCAGAGTATGCTCATCGGTTACCAAACGAGTTATCTGGTGGGGAGCAACAGCGGATTGGCATTGTGCGCGCCATCATTGGGAAACCAAAAATTCTATTGATGGATGAGCCTTTTTCAGCCTTGGATGCCATCTCTCGCAAGCAGTTGCAGGCTCTCACCAAAGACTTGCACAAAGAGTTCGGCATGACTACCATCTTTGTAACACATGATACGGACGAGGCCTTAAAATTAGGGGATCGAATTGCAGTTTTGCAGGATGGAGAAATTCGCCAGGTGGCAGAACCTGAAACAATTTTACAAGCGCCTGCGACAGACTTTGTAGCAAACTTGTTTGGAGGTAGCCTTCATGTCTAATTTGATTTCAACATTTCAAGAGCGTTTTAGTGAATGGGTAACAGCTCTAGGACAACACTTACAATTGTCTCTTTTGACCTTATTGGTTGCGATTTTTCTGACGATTCCGCTGGCGGTTTATCTAAATAGCCACAAAAAAGCGGCGAACTGGGTGCTACAAGTTGCGGGTATCTTCCAGACCATTCCTTCAATGGCTTTGTTGGGTCTCTTTATTCCTTTAGTGGGAATTGGAACCTTACCGGCCCTTACAGCTCTAGTCATTTATGCTATTTTCCCGATTTTGGAAAATACGATTACAGCCTTGAACGGCATTGATCCTAGTCTTGAGGAGGCGGGGATTGCTTTTGGAATGACCAAGTGGGAGCGACTCAAGAAGTTTGAAATTCCACTGGCCATGCCTGTTATTGTATCGGGAGTTCGAACAGCAACCGTTATGATCATTGGGACAGCAACTTTAGCCGCTCTTGTTGGAGCTGGAGGATTGGGCTCCTTTATCCTTTTGGGAATTGATCGTCGGAATGCTAGTCTGATTTTAATCGGTGCAATCTCATCAGCCATTTTGGCCATTCTATTTAATGTTGTTCTCAAATGGTTGGAAAAGGCAAAGTTGCGTACAATTGTTGCAGCCTTTGCTGTTATGGTGCTTGGTTTGGGAGCAAGTTATGCTCCAAGCATGATTCCAAATAAAGAGAAAGAAAATCTGGTTATAGCTGGGAAGTTGGGACCTGAACCTGAGATTCTCATGAATATGTACAAGCTTCTCATCGAGGAAAATACGGATATGACGGTGACGGTTAAACCCAATTTTGGGAAGACAGATTTCCTTTACCAAGCACTGAAAAAAGGGGACATTGATATCTATCCAGAATTTTCTGGAACAGTGACAGAGAGTCTCCTCCAATCATCTCCACAAATTGGGCATGACCCAGAAAAGGTTTACGAGGTGGCTCGTGATGGTATTGCCAAACAGGATCAACTAGCCTTTCTTAAGCCCATGGCTTATCAAAATACTTATGCTATAGCAGTTCCTAAAAAAATTGCGCAAGAATATGGGCTTAAGACGATTTCAGACTTGAAAAAAGTAGAAGGACAGCTCAAGGCGGGATTCACTCTAGAGTTTAACGATCGTGAGGATGGAAACAAGGGCTTGCAGTCTGTTTATGGATTGAATCTCAATGTGGCAACCATGGAGCCAGCTCTTCGCTACCAAGCCATACAGTCAGGGGACATTCAAATTACAGATGCTTACTCAACAGATGCTGAAATTGCTCGCTATGATTTAGTGGTTTTGGAGGATGATAAACAACTCTTCCCTCCATACCAAGGCGCTCCACTGATGAAAGCTAAATTACTCGAAAAACATCCTGAGTTGGAAGCAGTCCTCAATAAACTAGCTGGTAAAATCACCGAGAGCCAGATGAGTCAGATGAACTATCAGGTTGGTATTGATGATAAGGATGCTTATACTGTTGCACATGATTTCTTGGTGGAACAGGGATTATTGAAGAAATGATCAAGAAAGATGAAATACAAGAAACTCTTTTGCGACTCTGCAAGCACTATGGAGAGCAAAATTGGTGGCAATCGGATAACAAGCTGGAAGATTTGGTATCGACTATTCTGATCCAGCGAACAACTGAGAAGAATGCTAAGTTAGCTTTATCAGGTCTTATGGATGTCATGACAGTAGAGGGGATTCTGGATTTATCGCTAGAAGAGTTACAGGAACGTATTCGACCTGCTGGATTTTTTAAGCAAAAGTCTCAAACGATTAGGGGACTTCTGATCTGGTTAAGAGAAGTTGGTGGTTTTGAGGTTCTTGCCAAGATTGGAACAGAAGATTTACGAAAGCAACTTTTGGAGTTAAAAGGGATTGGGCCAGAGACTGCAGATGCACTTTTACTTTATCTTTTTGATCATCCAGTTTTTATTTCGGATGAATATGCTAGAAGACTTTTTCGACGCTTAGGATTTGGAAACTTTAAAACCTATAGTGAAATGCATGCTGTTTATGGTAACGTCTTGGAAGGTCTAACTCTCAAACAATGCCAAGAGATTCATGCTGTTATTGATGAACATGGAAAAGCTTTTAGCAAGAGTAAAGGCCAGTTAGACGAAAGTTGGTTACGATAAAAAAATTCTAAGACTTCTTGTCTTAGAATTTTTTTAGTAAATTTATTGGCTCAAAAAATATAGTTTGATTAGATTAGTAAGTAGAAAGTAGAGGTAAAATACCCGTGATGAATTGGAATATTTGAATGATAGAATGTCGACTGGTATTTTTCTTTGAGTGGATATGAAATCTATAGTTGTGTTTGCTACTTCATCTCTAAAACATCTAAGTAAAAGCTCACTACTTGATCTTCCTTATAAGATTTTCCTTTTTTGAGCCACCAGGTTAGTGTTTCGATAAAGTTAGTTACAACAAAGTGCTTGAGGTAGGAAGTAGGAATATTAGGATAGGAAACTTGCAAGTCTTTGGCAACCATTGGATAGACATGGTGTTCCAATTCTTTCTGTAATTGACGGAGGAAGTAGTCATTTTTTGAGAAAAGGAGGCTGGTGACGTGGTCTTGATTTTTCTTAAAATGCGAAAAGATATGGGACAAATAAGCTTCTGTAGATATATTTTCCTCACGTTCAAAAAGATGATGGAAGAGATAACGGCAGAGCTCGTCTAGGAGTAATTCTTTACTTTCATAATGGCTATAAAAGGTGGAACGACCAACATCTGCTATGTCTATTATCTCCTGAACGGTAATCGTTTCAAAGCTTTTTTGATTTAGTAATTGTAAAAAAGCAGTATAGATAGCTTTTCGAGTCTTGGTAATGCGACGATCTTGAGCAGTCATATGGACACTTTGAACAAACTGTTCCGTATCTTACAAAGTAAACAGTTTGCTCCTATCCTTTCTGAAATGAATGTTAGATAATGATAATGAACAAGATGTTCATGAATCTATTATAACAAAGGAATGAGAAATATGAAGGCAAAATATGCTGTTTGGGTGGCTTTTTTCTTAAATTTGACTTATGCTATTGTCGAGTTTATTGCAGGTGGAGTATTTGGTTCGAGCGCTGTTCTTGCTGACTCTGTCCATGATTTGGGAGATGCCATCGCAATTGGTGTATCAGCCGTTCTTGAAACAATTTCCAATCGTGAAGAAGATAGTCACTACACCTTGGGTTACAAACGGTTTAGTCTCTTAGGAGCCTTGGTAACGGCTGTGATTCTCATGACAGGGTCCGTTTTGGTCATTTTAGAAAATATAACAAAACTCTTTCATCCACAAGCGGTCAATGATGAAGGAATCCTCTGGTTAGGAATCATTGCTGTCAGCGTTAATGTAATAGCAAGTCTAGTAGTTCGTAAGGGAAAAACCAAGAATGAGTCTATTTTGAGCCTTCATTTTCTAGAAGATACTCTGGGTTGGGTGGCTGTTATCCTAATGGCCATTGTTCTGCGATTTACCGACTGGTATATTCTGGATTCGCTCTTATCTCTGGTCATTTCTTTCTTTATTCTCTCAAAAGCTATTCCTCGTTTTTGGTCTACGCTCAAGATTTTCCTTGATGCTGTGCCAGAAGGTGTCGATATCAAGCAAGTCAAGAGTGACTTGGAGCAATTGGACCACGTTGCTAGTATTAATCAACTAAACCTCTGGACCATGGATGGTTTGGAAAAAAATGCCATTGTCCATGTTTGTCTAAAAGAAATTGAAAAGATGGAGCTTTGTAAAGAATCCATTCGAACCCTACTCAAAGATTGTGGTTTTCAAAATATCACCATTGAGGTTGATGCAGACCTAGCAACTCATCAAGCCCATAAGCGAAAGGTGTGTGAGTTGGAGAGAAGTTATGAGCATCATCATTAGAAAAAAGTGAAAAATGATTGGGTACTATCTTATTTGGAATAGAGAACTTTCTTTATTATTTAAGTACTTTAAAAGATTGGTAAGTTAAGAGCATTGTACAAACTCCATATACATGAATGCTAATTATAAAAATTTTTCGATTAGATGCCAAATGCTTGACTTAGAGTCAACTCAAAGTTATATAATAAGATAAGTGAGTTAGAATAGCTTAAACTCAGTGAATAAAATGAGAGGAGGATAGCATGTGAACATTAAATCAGCCAGTGATTTGTTGGGAATTTCAGCGGATACGATTCGGTATTATGAACGGGTTGGTCTTGTGCCACCAATTACTCGAACCGCGACAGGGATTCGTGATTTTAAAGAACATGACATAGAAGCTCTGGAATTTATTAAGTGTTTTCGTTCGGCAGGTGTCTCAGTAGACAGTTTAGTTGACTATATGTCGCTCTACCAAAAGGGGGATGAAACGAGAGAGGAAAGGCTTGGTCTCTTAGAAGAGGAAAAGAAAAAATTAGAGGCGCGCTTGTCTCAGTTACAGGTGGCTTTAAATCGCTTAAATCACAAAATTAAACTTTACAAGGAAGGAAAATTTTAAATGAAATCAGCAATTTATACCAAGGCAGGTCAGGTCGGTATTGAAGAAGTCAAGCGTCCAAGCATTCAAGAATCGGATGATGTCATTATTCGTGTGGTCCGTACCTGTGTTTGTGGATCAGACCTCTGGAGCTACCGTAATCCAGACATTGAAAAGGGGCATCAAAATAGCGGTCACGAGGCTATTGGAATCGTCGAAGAAATCGGAGATGCTATTACAACGGTCAAACCAGGAGATTTTGTCATTGCGCCTTTCACTCATGGTTGTGGAGAGTGTGATGCCTGTCGTGCCGGTTATGATGGGACTTGTGACCGCCATATTGGTACCAACTGGTCAGGTGGGGTCCAGGCTGAGTATATCCGTTTCCACTTTGCCAATTGGGCACTTGTGAAAATTCCAGGTCAACCTTCAGATTATAGCGAAGGTATGCTCAAGTCACTTTTGACACTTGCTGACGTCATGCCGACTGGTTACCACGCAGCGCGTGTTGCTAATGTGCAAAAAGGAGACAAGGTTGTCGTTATCGGGGATGGGGCTGTTGGCCAATGTGCTGTCATTGCAGCTAAGATGCGTGGAGCATCGCAAATCGTCCTCATGAGTCGCCACGAAGACCGTCAACAAATGGCCTTGGAGTCAGGCGCGACAGCAGTCGTAGCTGAACGTGGTGAAGAAGGCATTGCCAAGGTGCGAGAAATTCTTGGTGGAGGAGCAGATGCAGCTCTCGAATGTGTCGGTACAGAAGCAGCCGTCGACCAAGCTCTCGGTGTTCTCCATAATGGCGGGCGTTTAGGTTTTGTCGGCGTTCCTCATTACAATAACCGTGCTCTTGGTTCAACCTTTGCCCAAAATATTTCAGTGGCGGGTGGAGCAGCCTCAGTTACTACTTATGATAAACAAGTTTTGTTAAAAGCTGTTCTTGACGGTGATATTAATCCGGGTCGTGTCTTTACCTCAAGCTATAAACTGGAAGATATCGACCAAGCTTATAAAGACATGGATGAACGCAAGACTATCAAGTCTATGATTGTGATGGATTAATACTCTTCGAAAATCTCTTCAAACCACGTCAGCTTCACCTTGCCGTAGATATAGGTAACTGACATCGTCAGTCTTATCTACAACCTCAAAGCAGTGCTTTGAGCAACCTGCGGCTAGCTTCCTAGTTTGCTCTTTGATTTTCATTGAGTATAAAAAGAAAAACCTAATAGGATTTGAGAATCTGTACTGATCCCAAAAAGTTAGACAATTAATTTAAGCAAAGGATTTAGTTCTGTATTGTACAGGACTAAGTCCTTTTAGTTTTACCTTAATTCGTTTGTTGTTGTAATAATCAATATAGTTTACAATAGCTTGTTCCAATTGATTAAGTGATTTAAACGTCTTCTCGTAACCATAAAACATTTCCGCTTTCAAAATGCCAAAGAAAGATTCCATCATGCCGTTGTCTGGGCTGTTACCTTTACGTGACATAGATGGCTGAATTCCCTTACTCTCTAAAAATCTGTGATAAAAATCGTGTTGATATTGCCATCCTTGATCACTATGGAGAATAGTATTTGTGTAATATTCCTCACTGAAGGCCTGGTTTAACATAGCTTTCACTTGTTCTAAGTTTGGTGAAGTTGAAAGATTATAGGCGATAATTTCGCTATTAAAGCCATCTAAAACTGGTGATAAGTAAAGCTTTTGAGTACTTGCTGGAATGGCAAATTCTGTCACATCTGTGTAGCACTTTTCCATTGGTTTGGCTGCTTCAAATTGGCGTTGAATAAGGTTATCTGCTTTCTTGCCAACGTCTCCTTTATGAGAAGAATATTTCAGTTTACGACGAATTCGAGCACTTAAACCAAGGATTTTCATCAGACGTTGGACCTTCTTATGGTTTACTATATGACCACGATTCCTCAATTCAAGAGTTATTCGGCGATAGCCATAATTTCCTATGTGCTCAGTAAAAATAGCTTGAATTTCAGCTTTAAG
>NZ_JAPVZN010000014.1:0-29179 GCF_041432385.1 Streptococcus sp. 27098_8_91 | reverse complement strand
ACTGCCGTTAAGATAGTACGCTCGCCTGCAACACCTGCTTGAATGACACGTGTTTGACCCTTAAGTAAGTTCGGAGCATCCTGATAAACAGTATCATAAGCAATGGCTTCTGTCGTTACTTCAAGCTCTGGCTTCACCTCGACCAAGCTCGGAGTACTTTCGCTTGGAGTTGAAGTGGATTCTACCTTAGTGCCTACTGCTATGATTTCTGAAATTGGTTCCACAGTTACAGTGTTGGATTTGACTTGGCGGTCTTCCTTGCCATCTACAGTCGTCACTTCCGTTAAAATAGTGCGCTCGCCTGTAACACCTGTTTGAATGACACGTGTTTGCCCCTTAAGCAAGTCTGGATCGTCCTGATAAACAGTGTCATAAGCGACAGCTTCTGTCGAAACTTCAAGCTCTGGCTTCACCTCTTCTAAACTTGGAGTACCTTCACTTGGAATTGAAGTGGATTCTACCTTAGTGCCTACTGCGATAATTTCGGAAATTGGCTCCAAAGTCACAGTATTGGATTTGACTTGACGGACCTCCTTACCATCTACAGTCGTGACTTCCGTTAAGATAGTGCGCTCGCCTGAGACTCCCGCTCGAAGGACGCGGGTTTCACCCTTAAGCAAGTCCGGATCGTCCTGATGAAGAGTATCATAAGCAACGGCTTCTGTCGTAACTTCAAGCTCTGGCTTCACCTCGACCAAGCTTGGTATACCTTCGCTTGGAATTGAGGTCGATTCTACCTTCTCTACTTGTGGAGAATGAGGTTTTGTATCTTCAGTCTTAGAAATTTCCTCATTTTCTCTTACAAAGTAATAACCTGTAAATTCATAACCCTCAATCCTTTCTGGACTAGGCAAAAATTCTCCTGCAACTGTTTTGATGAGAGCTGGACGAAGCTCTACTAAGTTCTCCAAGGCAGAAACCGATAGAGCAGTCCCACCTACAGCCAAAACCGTCACTAGAAAGAGAGAGGCTCCCTTTCTCTTTTTAATGAGAGTGAGCGAAACTAACAAGATTCCTGTACCTAGCACAGGCAGGATAGCATTTGAAAACAAGCCAGTATCAGGTAACTTCGCAGTAGATTTACGGTAGACGAAGTAATAATCCTTACCTTCCTCCACTTGGATAGCATTTTCTTCAAACCAACGTAGTTCAGCCTTCAAAGATTCAGGTAGATCTTTATCTTCCACATAGTGTGACACTAGCTGGGGAATCCTCTCCTCTGCAAGCACAGCATTTCCGCTTGTACCTACAAAAAACAAACTCGTTCCCAATAAGACGGAACAAGTTCCTACTGCATACTTTCTCAAAGAAAAGCGTTGTTTTGCTTTAAAATGATGTTGTTTCATGATAAACTCCAATTTCGTATCTATTCCTTTTCCCAGTATATCAAAAATAGTAAACGCCTACAAAGGATTTGAATAATAAAATTGCCATATCTAACTTCTTTATCCAATTTTGAAAGAAAAGCAACCGTATTCTTTGTAAACATTCACAGTAAGAACGTAATTTCCTCCAGAAGTTCTTCTATTATCTGCCACTTAATAAAAATTTAGTGAATGAAAGTAGGAGGCCGATGAAGCTTAAAGAGCCTAAATTTCTAGATTATATAATATATTGAATCTAGAACAGTACACTACAACTGCTAAAAATATTTCTAGAAATTAGTTTGACTTTCCTAATCTCTCTGTTCATATCTTATTTTAATCCACTATATAAACATTTTCTCAATTTTAGATTTATAGTAGATCAAATACAAAACGGCACACTGTGAATTCTAAAAAATGCTAGAAATTGACTTAACTACTCTGGTAAATTTGTTCAGATTCTATTTCATTTCACTATACAAAGCAAAAACCACAAGTAAACTCAGTTTTACTGACTTCACTTGTGGTGGTTGTTTTTATCAAAATATTTACCGAATCCTAATAGAACTCCAAAGCCACATACCTATCTCTTTTTCACCGACATTAGGGAGATATCTCGTAAACTAAAGTAAGTAAGGACCAGCATGGCTACTGTGATAAAGAATTCTGTTGGTAGCTGAAAGATTTGCAGGATGGACAACATAAGCAAAATCACGAGGGAAACGAGACCAAAAACAAGAATTACAATATTAACCGTCCCCTTGATACTTTGAGGTGTCGCAAATACATAGAGTAAGAGTAATAAAATCCCTATGATTAAATAGACCATTTTCTGCTCTTTCTAGCTCTTATTCAGCTGATTTTTTCTTTTTGTTTGCTTTCTCACGCTCTGCCTTGTTAAGGATTTGTTTACGCAAACGAATAGATTCAGGCGTTACTTCCATGTATTCATCGTCGTTCAAGAACTCAAGTGATTCTTCAAGAGTCAAGATACGAGGAGTCTTGATAACCGCTGTTTGGTCCTTAGTTGCTGAACGAACGTTAGTCATTTGTTTCGCTTTCGTAATATTAACAGTCAAGTCATTTTCACGAGAGTTTTCACCAATGATCATTCCTTCGTAAACCTCAGTACCTGGGTTAACAAAGATTGTTCCACGCTCTTCGATAGACATGATAGAGTATGTTGTTGCCTTACCAGTATCGATAGAAACAAGGGCACCACGGTGACGTCCACCGATTTCACCTGGAATCAATGGCAAGTATTGGTCGAAAGTATGGTTCATGATACCGTAACCACGAGTCATTGACAAGAACTCAGTTGAGTATCCAATCAAACCACGGGCTGGAACAAGGAAAACCAAACGAGTTTGACCATTACCAGTTGAAATCATATCCAACATTTCACCTTTACGTTCAGAAAGACTTTGGATAACAGATCCTTGGTACTCTTCTGGTGTGTCGATTTGAACACGTTCAAATGGTTCACATTTAACACCATCAATTTCTTTTACGATAACTTCTGGACGAGATACTTGAAGCTCATAACCCTCACGACGCATTGTTTCGATAAGGATTGACAAGTGCAATTCCCCACGTCCTGATACAGTCCATTTATCTGGTGAATCAGTTGGGTCAACACGAAGGGAAACGTCTGTTTGCAATTCTGCTTGAAGGCGCTCTTCTACCTTACGAGAAGTGACCCATTTACCTTCTTTACCAGCAAATGGTGAATTATTAACTAAGAAAGTCATTTGAAGAGTCGGCTCATCAATGTGAAGAACTGGAAGAGCTTCAACTGCATCTGTTGGAGTAATGGTTTCTCCGACGAAGATATCTTCCATACCAGATACGGCAATCAAGTCACCAGCTTTGGCTTCTTGGATTTCACGACGTTCCAAACCAAAGAAACCAAAGAGTTTTGTGACACGGAAGTTCTTAGTTGTACCATCCAATTTAGAAAGGGTAACTTGATCTCCAACTTTTACACTACCACGGAAGACACGTCCGATACCGATACGACCTACGAAGTCGTTGTAGTCAAGAAGTGACACTTGGAATTGAAGGGGCTCATCTGAGTTATCAACTGGAGCTGGAATGTGGTCGATAATGGTATCAAAGATTGGCGCCATAGTCTTTTCTTGATCTGCTGGATCATCTGACAATGAAGATGTTCCGTTGATCGCTGACGCATAAACCACTGGGAAGTCAAGCTGGTCATCATCCGCACCAAGCTCGATGAAAAGTTCCAAGACTTCATCCACTACTTCTGCTGGACGAGCTGATGGCTTGTCAATTTTGTTAACCACAACGATAGGCACAAGGTCTTGTTCCAAGGCTTTTTTCAATACGAAACGAGTCTGTGGCATAGTTCCTTCGTAAGCATCTACGACCAAAACAACACCGTCAACCATTTTCATGATACGCTCAACTTCTCCACCGAAGTCCGCGTGTCCTGGTGTGTCCATGATGTTGATACGAGTTCCGTTGTAGGCAACTGCTGTATTTTTCGCAAGAATCGTGATTCCACGCTCTTTTTCAATATCGTTTGAGTCCATTGCACGCTCAGCTAACTCTGTACGCGCGTCAAGAGTTTCAGATTGTTTCAATAATTCGTCAACGAGGGTCGTTTTACCGTGGTCGACGTGGGCGATAATCGCGATATTACGGATATCTTCTCTTAATTTTGTCATGATTTCCTCTATTATATTCAAAAATTTATTTTCTAACTGAACGATTATACCACAATTTTAAGCAAATGACTTAATTCAAGTAAGTGTAAATGTTTTCAAAAGAAAATTCATTCCTTCTCTTTTCTTTTCAAAAGAACCAACTTGTGATAAGATAGGCTGGTATGCGTTTAGATAATTTATTAGCCCAGGAAAAAATCAGTCGAAAAGCCATGAAACAAGCTCTTCTGAAAAAAGAAATCTTTGTAGATGGACACCCTGCTCGTTCCCTTGCACAGAATGTTGATACAGGGTTGCAAGAGCTGATTTTCAAAGATAGAAAAATCCAAGGATACGAACACACCTACCTCATGCTCCATAAGCCAAATGGAGTCGTAACTGCAAGCAAGGATAAGAAACTCCCAACGGTCATGGACCTCCTTCCTCAGCATCTCCAGTCTGACCAACTCTACGCCATCGGTCGTCTGGATCGGGATACGACAGGGCTCCTCCTCTTAACAAACAATGGGCCTCTAGGTTTTCAACTCCTCCATCCTCAATACCATGTCGATAAAACTTACCAAGTAGAGGTCAATGGGCCACTAACTCCCGACCATATTCAAGAGTTCAAAGACGGGATTGTCTTTCTTGATGGAACTATTTGTAAACCTGCTCAACTTGAGATTTTATCCTCAAGTCCTAGTCTCAGCCAAGCCACCATTACCATCTCTGAGGGGAAATTTCATCAGGTCAAAAAAATGTTCCTCTCAGCCGGTGTCAAGGTCACTGCTCTCAAACGAGTTCAATTTGGAGATTTTATATTGGACCCTGAACTAGCAGAAGGTGACTTCCGACTTCTAAACTCACAAGAATTGGCAATCATTCGTGACTTTCTTAGAAAAAGTGGTTAAAAAATGAGGTTGGGACAAAAGATCCCGACCTCACTTTTTATTAGCAATCAAACTTTGACGCGGTTGCTGATTGAACTTTTTGTTCGTCTTTTAGACTCCAAAAAGCTCCTAATCATCCTCGCGGGGCTGGGACTACGAAATCGAGACTTTGTCTATCGATTTCTGTCCCGCCGCCATTTCTTATTTTTCAACTTTTACTTTCCCTGTCCAAGAATCCAATCCGTAAGAGAGGATATAGATTTCTGAGAAACCTTGTTTTTTCAAGAAAAGTGCTGCATTTGTGACACGTTGCGCACGTTGGTTTTCATAGAGAAGGACAGGTTTATCCTTGCGAAGAGCTGCAAGACTTGTCTTCAATTGGTTTGAAGGAATATTACGAGCTCCAAGGATATGTTTTTTGTGGAAGTCAGCTGGATCACGCAAGTCGATCAACTGACCTGTACGAATCAAAGACTCAAACTCTGCATTGTCTACAATTTTCGCTGCACGACGAATGCGAAGATAGTTGTATCCCATCCATGCCAACATCGCTACAATAAGTCCCCATAATACCCAAGTTACCATATTACCTAATCTCCATTTTTTTCTAAATAGTCTAATTCTAGTTTGTGCTCTCTGCGAAGAACAGCCTCCGCTTCAAGATAGTCCAGCTTGTCCATCAAGCCTGCATCATAGATTCGCGATAACTCGATCTTCATCAGTTCAATGTCATAGAGACGTTTTCCCATATAGACAATGATACCAAACTGTTTGAGAAATTGTTGCACATCGTAGAGTGTTTTCATAGCTTTCATTTTAGCAAATTATCAGAGTTTTTTCAATAGTTGCCATGGAAGACTATTTTTACTGCTTACTAATGTTCTTGATACTCCGATATAGAAGATACCCAACAACCATCCCAACAAAATTCTGTAACAGATTGTGAGGGACATCTAACCAGGCTTGCCCCCAACCTTTCATCCAAGCAGTCGCACATGCATATCCAGCTACCATGATGATAGTCGCCAAAACTAATCCAAGCCCCTGCCATTTTCCTTTAAAACCTGCAAAATATCCCTGCAGACCATGGAAAAGCAAGCTGAAGAACATCCAGTGAGGGTAACCTGAAATCAGGTCAATGAGGAAACCTCCTAGACCCCCAACGATGGCTCCTTCACGGCGCCCATAATAAAAAGCGGTAAAGAAGATTCCTGCATCTAAAAGCGTTAAGATTCCTGTTTGAGTTGGGATTTTTACAATATAACCTAAAACTACTGATAGAGCAGTTAGTATAGATAATAGGGCGATTTTACTTGTTTTGGTTTGCTTCATATTGTCTGACTCCATATTGATCTGCTTGTGCGATGGCACGGTAAACAAAGGCTTTAGAACTCTCAACTGCTGGTAAGAGCTCCTCTCCTTGTACTAATTGACTGGCAATGCTCGATGCAAAGGTACAACCTGCACCAGCATTTTGACCTCCTAAGACTGGATTTTCTAAAATGGTAAAGTCATGACCATCATAAAAAACATCCACAGCCTTATCCTGACTGAGGCGATTCCCACCCTTGATAATGACTGCTGGTGCACCCAAGTCATGTAATTTTTGAGCTGCAGCCTTCATATCTTCCAGACTTTCAATCTTTTGGTCTGCAAGCAACTCTGCCTCAGGAAGATTCGGAGTAATCACTGATACATAAGGGAAAAAGCGAATCAACTCTTGACAGAGCTCACTAACTGCAACGTCGTGCGTTTCCTTACAAACCAATACAGGGTCCAAGACTACTGGAACTCCTGAACTTTCCTTAATGAAATTCAATGCTTTTTCAGCAACACCGACTGTCGGCAAGAGACCAATCTTAATCCCTCCAAAGTCTACACTTTTCAGGCTATCCAACTGTTGTTGGAAAATAGTCTCATCTGTCGGGAAGACCTCAAAACCATTTTCCGTCAAAGCAGTTAAACAAGTCATGGCTACAAAACCATGCAAGCCATTCAAGGTGTAGGTCGCAAGGTCTGCTGCCAATCCACCACCACTAAAAATATCATTTCCTGAAAGTGCTAAAATACGATTATTCTTCATAACGAATCTCCTTCAAATACAAACCATTGGGTGCTGCAGTTGGTCCTGCCAACTGTCTGTCTTTTTTCTCCAAAATCAGGTCAATCTGTTCAATCGGCATACGGTTGTTACCAATTTTCAGAAGGGTTCCGACCATATTTCGAATCTGCTTATAGAGGAAGCCATTGCCAGAGAATGTAAAGGTCAAAAACTGCCCTGTTTCATCAACCCTAAGACTAGCTTCCGTGATCGTCCTAACCTTATCCTCCACACTAGTACCTGATGCCGTAAAACCAGTAAAGTCATGTGTTCCCTCTAGTTTTTTTACAGCTTCTTGCATCCGCTCCACATCGAGTGGATAGGGATAATGAGTCGCATAATGGCGACGCATGGGATTTTTAGGACGTCCTCTATCTACGATAAACTCGTAGGTCTTGCTATGCTTGACATAACGGCAATGAAAATCGTCAGCCACTATCTCAATCGAAATCACATCGATATCTTCAGGACTTTGGGTATCAAGAGCAAAACGAAGTTTTTCCTCATCCATCTGATAGGGAAGATCAAAGTGAATGACCTGTCCTAAAGCATGAACGCCACTGTCCGTTCGCCCAGCTCCATGAATGGTAATAGCTTGTCCCTTATTTAATTTTGTTAAAGTTTTTTCAATTTCCTCCTGAACACTACGAGCATGAGGTTGCCGCTGAAAACCAGCAAAAGCGTAGCCATCATAGGAAATTACAGCTTTATATCTAGTCATGTATCTATTTTATCAAGAAAATTTCTCTGCAACAAGTTTGAAAACCAAAAATTGTAAGGGGACAGTTCCTCGAAGTTATTTATGTTCTATCTGACCTTTTTCATGATGTATTTTCGTATAGGTACTTCAACCATTTGAACGATTTCAAATCCTTCTTTTTGGTAAAGATTATAAGCTGTTTGATTTGACTCGTAGACATTTAGAGAAATAGTATCTATGTCTTCATTTTCAAAGGCCAAACTAACAAATTTCCTTAAAGCCTGGCTACCTAATCCCTGCCCCTGTTTCTGGGGATTGATAAAAAATCTCCCGATATGAAGATTCCTGTCTTCTAGCCTGATTTTCTGGATGACACCTACAAACTCTTCTTCAGCAAAGATTGAAAAGATTCCTTCCAAATCTTGCAAGACTTGACTTGTCAAGGGAAAAGGAATCATTGTTCCCATCCATTGTACTTGAAAGGATTTGCCAAGGGAGTTGGACCATTGGCATACGAGCTGAGTGTTTTCTGTGCTCACATTTTCTTCAAAACGAATTGTCATCTTGACCTCACCATCTTATCTATGTTTCTCCATTATACTATTTCTTCCTTTTTTTCCGAATAAATAAGTATGATTCATTTTTACTTTTTTCTTGTAGGAGCTATTATTGCTTCCTTTCTAGGTCTTGTCATTGACCGCTTTCCTGAGCAGTCTATTATCTTTCCTGCTAGTCACTGCGATTCCTGTCAGACTCGTTTGAGACCACTGGATTTGATTCCAATTGTCTCTCAAGTAGTACATCGCTTTCGTTGTCGCTACTGTAACTCAAGCTATCCCTTTTGGTATGCTCTCTTTGAGTTTGGATTGGGGCTTCTCTTTCTAGCTTTCTCCTGGGAATTTCTAACCTTAGGACAACTTATTCTGATAACTGCTGGCTTGACCTTAGGAATCTATGATCTCCAGCATCAAGAATATCCCTTGCTAGTCTGGCTGATTTTTCACTTAATCCTCATGGTTTGCTGTGGTTGGAATCTAGTTATGATTTTCTTTCTTATACTGGGAATTTTGGCTCAGCTTATAGATTTCCGTATTGGTGCCGGTGATTTCCTCTTTCTGGCTTCTTGTGCACTTATTTTTAGTCTAACTGAAATGCTGATTTTGATACAGTTCGCTTCTACAACTGGCATTCTAGCCTTTCTCCTACTAAAGAAAAAGGAAAGGCTTCCTTTTGTGCCCTTCCTCTTGCTTGCTGCTTGCATGATTATTTTTGGTAAGCTACTGCTTGTCTGATAAAGTCAGCGATTTCTGCTACTTGTCCTCCATGTAGAGCCTTAACAATCTTGGAACCGACGATAACGCCATCTGATACTGCATTAAAGCGTTCTACATCAGCTTGTGTGGATACACCAAAACCGGTCAAGACTGGAATGTCAGCCACTTGATGCAGTTGAGCCAAGTGCTTGTCCAAGTCATCTCGGTAATTTCCTGCTTTCCCTGTCACCCCGTTAATGGCAACAGCATAAACAAAACCTTCTGCCCCTTCAATGAGTTCTTTTTGACGCTCCATTCCTGTCGTCAAGCTGACAAGTGGAATCAAAGCAATGTCTGTATTCACCAAAAAGGGCTCTACAAAGTTAGCATGCTCATGAGGCAGGTCTGGAATAATCAATCCCTTAACCGCTGTATCAGAAAGGTCTTTGACAAATTTCTCAATACCGTACTGAAAGAGGGGGTTAAAGTAGGTCATGATAACAAGTGGAACTTCTGTTTCAATAGTCTTCAAAGTTTCAACTAAAGCCTGGGTAGAGGTTCCGCGAGCTAGACTGCTCAAGCCTGCTTCTTCGATAACTGGACCGTCTGCAACAGGGTCTGAAAAGGGAACTCCTATCTCAATGGTAGACACACCCAAGTCTTCTAAAAAGTGGATTGTTTCAGCAAGACCATCTAATCCTTTTTCGTGGTCTCCAGCCATGATATAGGGAACAAAAATTCCCTTTCCTGCTGCTTTAATTGCATTCAATTTTTCTGTTAGTGTCTTAGGCATGAGCTTCTCCCTTCTTTGCTGCGTCTGCTTCCAAGCGGTCTTTAACTTGAACTACATCCTTGTCTCCGCGACCTGATAGACAGACAATCATAGACTTGTCTGGACCAAGTTCTTTGGCTAATTTCACCGCAAAGGCGATAGCGTGACTAGACTCCAAGGCAGGGATAATCCCTTCCACACGAGACAAGAGTTGGAATCCTTCCAAGGCCTCTTCATCTGTCACAGGAACATAGGTCGCACGCTTGATATCGTGGTAATGAGAATGTTCTGGACCGATACCTGGGTAGTCCAAACCTGCTGAGATAGAGAAGGCTTCTAAGATTTGTCCATGGGCATCTTGGAGAACATCCATGAGAGAACCGTGAAGAACTCCTGGGCGACCCTTGGTCAAGGTAGCTGCGTGATGCTCTGTATCCACACCAAGTCCTGCCGCTTCAGCTCCATACATAGCTACAGATTCATCTTCCACAAATGGATGGAAGAGACCGATAGCATTAGAACCACCACCTACACAGGCTACTAGGGCATCTGGCAAATCTTGCCCTGTCAAGTCACGGTACTGTTGTTTTGCTTCTCGACCGATAACACTTTGGAAATCACGCACAATTTCTGGAAAAGGATGAGGCCCCAAGGCAGAACCAAGGATATAGTGGGTATCATCGATGTTGGCTACCCATGAACGAAGGGCTGCATTGACCGCGTCTTTAAGCACGCGCGAGCCATCTGTTACAGCTTCCACCTTGGCTCCCAAAAGTTCCATACGAAAGACATTGAGGGCTTGGCGTTTAACATCTTCCTCACCCATATAGATAGTACATTCCATGTTGAAAAGGGCTGCAGCTGTTGCAGTTGCTACACCGTGCTGACCGGCACCAGTTTCAGCGATAATTTTCTTTTTGCCCATGCGTTTAGCAAGAAGAACTTGGCCCAAGGCATTATTAATCTTGTGGGCACCTGTATGGTTGAGGTCTTCACGTTTGAGGTAAATCTTGGCTCCTCCAATATGCTGGGTCAAGTTTTTTGCGTAGTAAAGAGGTGTTTCACGTCCTACATACTGGCGCAAAAGTTGGTTTAACTCTTCTTGGAAACTTGGATCTGCCTGACTTTCACGATAAGCTTCTTCCAACTCCAATACTGCTGTCATCAATGTTTCTGGAACAAAACGTCCACCGAATTTCCCGTAAAATCCATCTTTATTTGGTTCTTGATATGCCATTCTTTACCCTCTCTATAAATCTTCTAATCTTTTCATGATCTTTTTGTCCGTCTGTTTCTACTCCGCTTGATACATCTACTGCAAAGGGAGAGAAATGCTGAATTGCTCTTGCTACATTGTCCTCATTTAGCCCGCCTGCGATGAAGAAAGGCCGGGCTAGTTCTGTCGTATCCAGTCGGCCCCAGTCAAAGGTTTGTCCACTCCCTGCCACAGGAGCATCAAAGAGTAGATAATCTGCCTGAGAATTGGGTACATGCCCATTCCCATCAACTTGTACAGCTTGAATACTGGCACAAGGTAAATTTTCAAATAGTTTATCTACTACCTGACCGTGAACTTGTGCAAAGTCCAAACCAACTTTGTCTACCGCTTCTAACAGTTCTGCCCGACTGGGTGAAACAAATACTCCAACTTTTTGAATATGGCTAGGAATAAACTTAGCCAGCTCTGCTGCTTGTTCCAAGGTCACCTGTCTTTTGCTAGGTGCAAAGACAAAACCAATGTAGTCTGCTCCAGCCGACACAGCTGTTTTTACCGCTTCTTTGGTCGATAGTCCACAAATCTTAACCTTTGTCAATCTGCAACTCCTTGATTCTCTGGGCTACATCTTCTGCCTGCATGAGGGCTGTTCCTACTAAAATTCCGTTAAAGTATGGTGCTACTCGTTTTGCATCCTCCTCTGTAAAAATAGCAGATTCAGAAATGTACAAGCAATCATCCTTAAAGTGTTTGGCCAAGTCTAAGCTGGTCTGCAAGTCGACTCCAAAGGTTGTCAAATTGCGATTGTTGACACCAATAATTTGAGCTCCAAGTCTATGAGCCACTTCCAGTTCAGCAAGATTATGAGTTTCCACCAAAACTTCTAGACCCAGTTCTGTCGCATAGTCATACAGTTCCTTGAGGCGTTCTTCTGATAAGGCCGCTACGATGAGTAAGATAACTGTTGCACCTGCATTGCGAGCACGGATGATTTGCTTTTCATCGATAATAAAATCCTTGTTTAAAGTCGGAATCTGTACCTGACTGGAAATCTCACGAAGGTAATCCAAATGACCTTTGAAGAAAACCTCATCTGTCAGAACAGAAATCATAACAGCGCCGTTAGCCTCGTAAGTCTGGGCCTGTTGAAGGATATCCACATCCAGATTGATATCACCCATACTTGGACTCGCCTTCTTGACCTCTGCAATGATTTGCAGACGTTCTTGATGCTTTTTCAAATATTCAGCCAAACGATAGCTTGCTCGCAGGGGCTGAAGTTCCTCTCGTTCCATCGTTTCAACTTCACGCGCCTTTTGCTCTAGGATACGTGACAAAAATTCCTGACTCATTTTTGGTACTCCTGTAATAGTCGAAGTTTTTCAAGGGCCTTACCACTAGCAATTACTTGACGTGCCAATTCAACTCCGTCCTTGATACTGTCTGCTTTACCATTGGCGTAGAATCCTAGACCAGCATTTAAAACGGTTGTTTCCAAGAATGGACTTGGTTCGTTATTAAGAACGCTAACAAGAATGGCTGCATTCTCATGAGCATTACCACCACGAATGTCCTCAATAGCAATGCGTTCCATTCCCAAATCTTCTGGGGTAAAGGTTGACAAAGTGATTTCACTATTTTCAAGAAGGGCAATGCTGGTAGTACCATTCAAACCAGCCTCATCCAACCCTTCTGGACCAGCTACTACAATAGCGCGTTTGCGACCCATGTTTTTCAAAACCTGAGCAGTACTTTCTAGAAGTTCTGGACGACTAATTCCTAGAAGCTGTGTTTCCAAGACCATTGGGTGAATCAGTGGACCTGTCAAATTCATGATGGTTGGAATTCCCAACTCCAAGCGTGCTGGCATGATATATTTCATAGCTGGGTGCATGTTTTTGGCAAAGAGAAAGACGATTCCTGTTTGGTCAAATACCTTACCCAGTTGTGATGGTTTGAGATCAATATTGATTCCCAAAGCTTGCAAGACATCTGCTGACCCAGATTTAGAAGAAATAGAGCGATTTCCATGTTTGGCCATGTGGATTCCTCCACCTGCCAAGACAAAAGCTGCAGTTGTTGAGATATTAAAGCTAAACGACTTATCTCCACCTGTACCGCAGTTATCCATAGCATCTTGAATATTTGTTGGAATGTGTTGAGCATGTCCTCTCATAACTTGAGCGAGGGCTGTTCTTTCTTCAGGTGTTTCCCCCTTCATCTTAAGGGCTAAAAGGAGTGAAGCAATTTGTGCTTCTGTCACTCGCCCTGTCACGATACGTTCGATCACATCTGTCATTTCAACACTTGATAAATCTTCAAAGTTCGCTAATTTTTCAATAATTTCTTTCATTTTGTGTTCCTCACTTTACAACTTTCTCGATAAAATTCTGAATAGAAGATAGGCCATCTGGCGTTCCAATACTTTCTGGATGATACTGCAAGCCATAAATCGGCAAGGTTTTGTGTTGAATCCCCATAATAGCTTGGTCATCTGTCGAACGAGCTGTCACTTCAAACTCTTCTGGCATCTCTTCAATTAAAATACTGTGGTAACGCATGACTGGACGATTGTCCTCAATTCCTTGATAGAGAACGGATGGAGTCTCAAATCGAATCTGGCTTTGTTTCCCGTGCATAACTTTAGGAGCCAAGCCCAACTTACCACCAAAGACTTCTGCGATGGCTTGGTGCCCCAAACAAATCCCTAGAATAGGTTTCTTACCTGCAAAATCACGAATCATTTCTTCCATTTTCCCAGCATCAGCTGGCCAACCTGGACCAGGAGAAAAGACCAGTCCATCTGCCTTTTCAGCATGTTCATAAAGATGTGGATCATCATTTCTCAAAACCTGAACTTCTGCGAAATTCCCGATATATTGAGCCAGGTTATAGGTAAATGAATCATAATTGTCAATCAATAAAATCATGGTCTTAGTTCTCCCATTCTAGTCATAGATTTAGCTTTGTTAATCGTTTCTTGGTATTCGTTCTGGGCGATAGAGTCGTAGACAATCCCTGCCCCAGCCTGTACGTAGGCTCTTTTATTTTTAAGAATCATGGTTCGAATTGCAATGGCAAAGTCCATATCTCCAGTTGCTGAAAGGTAACCGATAGCTCCGGCATAGACGCCTCGCTTCTCTGTTTCTAGTTCATAGATGCGTTTCATGGCCCGAATCTTTGGTGCCCCTGATACTGTTCCTGCTGGAAGAGTCGCTTTCAAGGCATCCATGGCAGTCAGTTCTGGTAACAAACGTCCTTTTACTACGCTAGTCAAATGCATGACATAGCGGAAAAGTTCCACTTCCATATACTTGGTTACTTGGACACTTGCTGTTTCAGCAATTCGACCGATATCATTTCGTCCCAAGTCTACCAACATTCGATGTTCTGCCGTTTCCTTTTCATCAGAAAGTAGATCACTTGCAAGTGCTGCATCTTCCTCGTCATTGGAACCTCTAGATCGCGTACCTGCAATCGGATTTGTTGTTACAATGCCGTTTTTTACGGAAACCAAACTCTCAGGACTGGCACCGATGATTTGATAATCTCCAAAGTCATAAAAGTATAGGTAATTTGATGGATTTGTTACTCGGAGATTTCTGTAGAAGTCAAAAGGATTTCCAGTTACTTCTGCTGAGAAACGCTGACTGAGCACGCATTGGAACATATCTCCATTGCGAATCAAGTCGCGAGCTGTTTCTACCATTTCTTCAAATTTCTGAGGTGCAATATGTGGTCTAAACTGAAGTGGAGAAAGGTCCAAATCTTCAAATTCATTTGGAGCAGGGATCTTCAACTCTTCTAAAACCTGATTTAAAGCCACTTCTAGTTCTTCATTACTACGTTCACTGTAAAGAGTATCCTCGATGATATGAATTTTTTCTTTCTTGTGGTCAAATACCATATAACTCTCGTAAACAAAGAAATGCATATCTGGCGTCCCAATCGTATCCTCAGGAAGCTGGCCAATCTCTTCGTAAAGAGAAATCATGTCGTAACCAACAAAGCCAATCGCTCCACCACCAAAAGGTAGGTCTGAATGGTGCTGGCTCTTTTGTGTCACCTCATAAAGGAAATCCAAGGGGTCACGATCAATCACTTGGCCATTTTGATATAGGACTCCATTCTTAAACTTAATCTCAAAAACTGGATTATAGGCCAAGATAGAAAATCGAGCATTTTCCTTTTCTCTTGGGATACTTTCAAGTATGACCTTGTGTTGTCCATTTAAGCGCATATACGCCAAGATTGGTGATAAAACATCTCCATGAATGATTCGTTCCATTGTAATTTCCCTTTCAGTTCTTCATAAATCCTGTGGTGATTCTACAAAAAATCCCCACGCAAAATAACTTGCGTGAGGACGAAATTCGCGGTGCCACCTCAATTATAGGATTTCTCCTATCTCTCATTCCTGTCTCAGAACCTTCCTATAACAGGCTGTGCGATAAAGGGCACTCCCTTGAGAATCATGTTTTCTTCTCTCAATTCAGATGGACCCAACCTTACAGCTTTCTCTGCTTGTTTTCAGCAACCACAAGCTCTCTGTGAGAGAAATCTCTGTATCTTTTCCATCTTTTATTTTTTAGCTTCAAGGTAGTCTGCAATAGCAGCTACGTCCTTGTCTCCACGACCAGAGACATTAATGACGATAATCTCATCTTTACTTAGTTTTGGTGCTCGTTTGACTGCTTCTGCGATAGCATGGGAGCTTTCAATAGCTGGGATAATTCCTTCAGTCTTGCTAAGTAAAAGCAAGGCTTGAACAGCTTCTTCATCAGTCGCTGCAACATACTCTACACGACCAGAGTCTTTAAAGAAGGCGTGTTCTGGTCCAACCCCTGGATAGTCTAAACCAGCAGAGATAGAGTAAACAGGTGCAACATTTCCATCTTCACCAAAGACTGCATAGGTCTTCATTCCGTCGACAATTCCGACACTACCCTTGGTCATTGTTGCCGCGTGTTTGTCGGTATCTAAACCGTGACCAGCAGCTTCTACCCCAACCAATTTAACTTCTTCATCAGCTACATACTGCGAGAAGGCACCGATGGCATTAGAACCACCACCCACACAGGCAATGACGTAGTCTGGCAAACGTCCTTCTTTTTCCAAGATCTGACGTCGAGACTCTTCACTAATAACTTTTTGGAATTCATGAACAATCGTTGGATAAGGGTGAGGTCCTACAGCTGAACCTAAAACGTAGAAAGCTTCAAGGTCATTCATCCACGCACCAAAGGCTGCATCGACCGCATCCTTCAGAGTACGTGTTCCCGTTTCAACTGCATGAACAGTTGCTCCCATCATCTCCATACGGAAGACATTGAGACGTTGACGTTCCACATCTTCTGCCCCCATGTAGACATCACATGCCATACCAAATTTGGCTGCAGCTGCAGCTGTCGCAACACCGTGCTGACCAGCTCCTGTCTCTGCAATCACACGTTTTTTACCCATGCGTTTAGCAAGAAGAATCTGTCCAAGGACATTGTTAAGTTTGTGTGACCCAAGATGGTTAAGATCTTCACGTTTGAGATAAATCTTAGCCCCACCTAGATAATCCGTCAAACTTTCTGCAAAATAGAGCGGAGTCTCACGACCTGAATAATCCTTCAAGTAATGACGATATTCTGCCAAAAATTCTGGATCATCCTTGTATTTTTCAAAAGTCACTTCCAATTCATCTAGCAAAACCTGAATTGGTTCCGGTACAAAACTACCACCAAACTGTCCAAAATAACCTTTAGTTGTCATAAATTTTTCCTCTTTTCCATTGTTCCAAAATATGAAAAAGCCCACACACGGAATTTACTTCCATGTGAGGGCGTTTGTAACGCGGTACCACCTCAATTGTAAAGAGAATATCCCCTTTACATCTCTGCCTTGTCTAACAACAAGTTGCACTGTAAGGTGTGCCTACCGAATTTTCATTGTTTCAAATTCATTTTTTCAAATCAGCCCAATTTCACTATTTTCAACCACCTGTTCGCAGCAACCACAGGCTCCCTGAAGATCAAAAATAACTACTTTTCTGATTTGTTGAGTTAATTATATGTTATTGCTTTTTCTTTGTCAACCGTTTTCATTCATTTTTTACTAATTTTTTTTTATTAGTTTTTTGAAGAAGCAAGAACTTCTTCAGAAACTCTGACAAAAGTCTCAATGATATAGTCTACTTCTTCATCTGTTAATTTCGTATGAAGTGGCAGTGTAATTTCGTTTACAAAGAAGGCATAAGCCTTTGGATAATCTGCCATATCGAAACCAAGATTCTTATAGGCTGTCAAAAGCGGAAGCGGTTTGTAATGAACATTACTTGCAATTCCTGCCTTAGCCAATTCTTGAATGATTTGATTGCGCTCTTCGAGGCTCGCACCTTCTACATGGGTAATGTAAAGGTGACGACAAGATTCAACAGTATCTGTCTCATGAGCCAATGGATGGATACGAGTCCCTGCAAATCCACGGTCATAGCGATCCACGATATCTTTACGACGTTGTAGTAAGCCAGGATAACGGTCCAGCTGAACCAAACCAAGTGAAGCCATAATGTCTGTCATGTTGCACTTGTAGGCTGGCGTTACGATATCGTATTCCCATGAGCCTAGCTGCATCTTGGCAAGAGCATCTTTGGTTTGACCATGAAGGGAAAGAATCTGGAATTCTTTATACATTTCTTCATCATCAATAGCTGGATTAGTTTTCCAAGTAGCACTTCCTCCTTCAGCAGTTGTGAAGTTCTTAACTGCGTGGAAAGAGAATGAAGTAAAGTCAGCGATTGAACCGGCTGGTTGTCCCTTGTAGGTTGAACCCAAAGCGTGGGCACTATCAGAGACAATCACAATACGGTTAAAGGCCTTTTGCCACTTGCTAGCAGCTGTAAAGAGGTCGCGTTTCTTTTCTACAACTTGGAACAAACGGTCATAGTCACAGATAATCCCTGCAAGTTCAACTGGGATGATAACCTTAGTCTTCTCAGTAATTGCTTGCTCAAGCTTGTCATAGTCCATTTCAAAGGTATCAGCTTGGATATCAACCATAACTGGTGTCGCACCTACGTGAGTAATAACACTACATGATGCTGTATAGGTCATAGCTGGAACGATGACTTCGTCACCAGGCCCTACTTCAAGCACGCGCAAGATCAATTCAAGAGCTGCTGTTGCAGAGTTGAGGCAGACTGTCTTAGGCGTTTGAGTATAGACGGACAGACGACGCTCTAATTCTTTTGTCTTTGGACCTGTTGTGATCCAACCAGAACGAAGGGTATCGGCTACTTCAGCAATTTCAGCTTCGGTAATATCGGGTGGTGAAAATGGAATATTGTAATTTGGCATTGATTTACTCCTTTTACTGTATTCACTCTTGTGATTACTTATTTTAAAACTTCAAATACAGTCTGGAACATGATCTTGATATCTCCGAAGAAATTAAAATCACGTAGGTAGGCTAGATTATAGTGCATCTTTTCTGGAAGGACTCTTTCGACATAAGCTTGGTCGACCGACATACCTTTTGCAGTCATTTGACTGATAATGGCATCCTCGTCCTTATAGTTAATGCTGGCAAGCGATGTAATCCCTGCTGGCAAGAGCAAGGTAGCCATCATTTCAGGGCTGTACTGCTCAGTATAGCGTGGTACTTCTGGACGAGTTCCCACAAAGGACATCTCTCCTTTGAGAACATTGACCAATTGTGGAAGTTCGTCCAAACGAACACGGCGAATGAAATTTCCAACCTTGGTGATGCGGCTGTCATTGGCAGAAGTTACTAGACTTCCTTTCTTATCCGCATCCGTCACCATGGTCCGGAATTTCCAAATCTTGAAATGTCGGTTGTACTGGGTTACCCGGACTTGCTTGTAAATGACTGGACCCTTGCTATCTAGCTTGATCCAAATGCTTAGAATCAGAAATACGGGTGAAGTCAAGATTAACAAGACCAAGGCTAGAAACAAGTCTAGACAACGCTTGAGAATCAGTGAACCTTTTCTTCCAGAGACGAGCTGGTAGTATGGTTTTACCTCACTCAATTGCATTTCTTGAGGTAATTCATCCCATTTCAGCATGCACATTCTCCTCTGTTTTTTATATATAATCTTTATTAACATTCTACATTATACCACAAAATGAAAGAGGCAGTGCAAGAAATCTGTATTTTAAAGGAATTCTTCCCTAGGAAAGAGCACCTGCTTGCAAACTATACATCTTGTGATAGGTTCCTCCCAAGGCCAAAAGTTCCTCGTGTGTGCCGCTCTCGATGATTCGTCCCTTATCTAGGACATAGATACAGTTAGCATCCTGAATGGTAGAAAGACGATGGGCAATGGCAATGGTCGTCCGGCCCTGTCTCATCTTGGCTAGAGAATTTTGGACCAAGGCTTCTGTTTCAGAGTCAATATTGGCTGTCGCTTCATCCAAAATCAGAATTTTCGGTTGACTGGCAACGGTTCTAGCAAAGGCAAGAAGTTGACGTTGCCCAGTAGAGAAACTCGAACCACGCTCAGACACTGGGGCATCATATCCTAATGGAAGATCCTGAATGAAAGAATCTGCATCTACAAACTCTGCTGCTGCCTTAACCTGGTCATCGCTGATATCTTGGTACATAGCGATATTGGACTTGATGGTCCCATGATAGAGGAAAGGTTCCTGTAGGACCAAACCGATGTTTTTTCTCAACTCCTCTTGACTATACTTACGAATATCCACACCATCTAAGAGAACCCGACCTGACTGGAATTCATAAAAGCGCATGAGAACATTAATGATAGAAGATTTACCAGAGCCAGTATGTCCGACAAAGGCGATGGTTTCACCTTTATTGACGGTAAAGGAAATATCATCGAGAATCTGGTGTTTCCCATCATAAGAGAAGGACACATGTTCAAAACGGATATTTCCTTCTCTAATCTCGGCTTGTCCATTTTCTTGGACCGGTTCATAGTTGGTTTCATCGATAAGTGCAAAAACACGACCTGCTGAAACCATAGATGTCTGAAGGGTAGAAAAGTTTTGTGTTACTTCGATGAGGGGATCAAAGAGGCGATTGATATACTGGATAAAGGCATACATAGTTCCTGCCGTTATTCCCAGATAGAGACCGCGATAGCCAAAGTAAGCCATCAAAACCGCATATCCCAACAACTTCAACAAACTCATAGCCGGACGTAAAAAGAGGGAGTCCAAGGCTACTGAACGATTAGCATAGACTAGGTGTTCCTGGTTTATCTCATCAAACTCTTCTTGCAGGCGTTTTTCTTGATTAAAGGCTTGGATAATACGAATCCCTTCGATATTTTCTGCCAGCTTACTGTTAATATCTGACAGTAGACTTCTGGTTTTTTCAATGACCTTGACAGATTTTTTACGGTAGAGATTGACCAAAAGGAAAATCAAGGGTAGAAAGAGCAATACTAAAGTTGTCAGACGATAGTCCAAAACGAGCATGGTATAAAGGGTTGTCACAAAGATAAAGACCGCCGAGATAAAGCTAGATAAGATTCCCGAAAACATATCACTGATAGTTTCGGTGTCATTTGTCAAACGAGAGACAATAGAACCTGCAGGCGTTTTATCAAAGTAAGACATGCCTAGCTTCTCCATATTGGCAAAGGCATCACGTCGAATATCTCTAACGATGCTGTAGGACACGCGCGCAAAGAGTATGTTCCCTACATATTGGACAATGGTTTGAAGAATGTAGAGACCATAGTAAACTAGCAGAACTGTAATAGCAAGCTGATTAAGGTTGTTTAGATACTGGTCGATAAAGTGCGAAGCTACCAAGGGGATGATACTCTTGATAACAGTCGTCGTAAGGAGAAAGGCGAGTGCTAAAAAGGTTAGGAGACCATAGGGCTTGAGATAGGACAACAAGCGTTTCAATACAGCCCATTGTGCTTGTTTATTGCGCATCTTCTTCTCCTTTCATTTCTAATTGTTGTGACTGGTAGGTTTGTGCGTACCAACCATCCAAGGCTAGTAAGTCTTCATGTCTGCCTCGTTCAATGATGCGACCATCCTGCATGACCAAAATTAAATCTGCGTGAACAACTGCACTGAGACGATGGGCAGTGATGATAGTCGTTTTATCTTTGCGAGTTTCCTTGAGATTATCGATGATTGCGAACTCTGTCTTAGCATCCACAGCTGACAAAGAATCATCTAAAATCAAGATATCAGGATTTAGAATCATAGCCCGACTCATAGCCAGACGTTGCTTTTGTCCACCAGATAGACTAACACCTTTTTCCCCGATAACTGTATCAAATCCCTCAGGCATGGCTTGAATGTCTTGATAGACTTGAGCCAACTGAGTCGCTTCTTCTACTGCAGAGAAAGGTAGGTCAGGATTTCCAAAGCGGATATTATCTAGGATAGAGCTAGCAAAGAGAAATTGGTCCTGTGGGACGTATCCCATCAAACTACGTAAGTCAGCTAGTCGATAGTCACGAATGTCATGACCATTTAGATAAATAGCTCCTTGGTCAACGTCATACTCACGTAGGAGCAATTTAATCAAAGCTGTTTTCCCTGAACCAGTTTGTCCAACCAAGCCTAAGGTTTGCCCTTTTTCGAGACTAAAGTGGATATCTCTCAGCGTCTCCTCGTCTTCAAAGGCAAAACGATCAATGGCATAGTCTAAGCGCCCATTTTCAATCCCTTCAAGTGGAGATTCTGGATCTTTGACAGGTGACTCTTGGGACAAAAGACTCTCAATTCGTTGATAAGAAACCTTCCCTCTTTGAGTAATATTAAAGAGGAAACCAATCGCCATCAAAGGCCAGACCAACATATCCAAGTAAGAGATAAAGGTAACCAGATTACCAATGGTTACTTGTCCCGCTTGCACCATAAAGGCACCGACTAAGAGAGTTAAGGCATAGGAAGAACCAACAAAGAGTAGAACCATGGGGTCAAAGAGACTATCATATTTCATAGTTTGCAGATTCTTTTGGAAGGTCAAATCATTGACTTCCTGGAAAGAGGCTAATTCATCAGACTGATAACCGAAGGACTTGGTTACCTTGATCCCAGCTACAGATTCTTGAACCTTATTGTTGAGTTCAGAAAAGGCTGCTTGGGATTCTCCGAAAGCCTTATGGGTCTTTCTCCCCAGACGACTAGTCGCATAGGCCATAAATGGCAAGGGCAGAATGGCAACCAAGGTCATCTGCCAAGAAATGCTAAAGAGCATAGTCAAGAGAGTCACCAAGGCTGTGATAGAGGCATCCACTGCCATCATGACACCACCACCTGCTAAACGAGTCAGAGCATTGATATCATTGGTTGCGTGAGCCATCAAATCCCCAGTCCGATAACTCTGATAAAAAGCGGGAGACATCCTTGTAAAATGTTCAAATAGTCTTGAACGCATGATTTGTCCAAGTCGGTAGGAAGTCCCTAGGATATACATACGCCAAACGTAACGCAGATAATACATCCCGAAAGCTGCCAGCAAGAGATAAAAGAGATGAAGCAAGAGCTCATCTTGTGTTAATCGTCCCGAAGTGATGGCATCAATCACGCGCCCCATGACCATAGGTGGGATGAGGTTTAGTACAGAAACCAAAACCAAAGCTACGATTCCAACTAGGTAACGGCGTTTTTCTAATTTAAAAAACCACCAGAGTTTTTGGATGATGGACATAAAATTCCTTTCTAATGACAAATGGAAACCTGAGGCGACTGCCTCAGGTTTTTCCTATTCTTAGGTGATGACACTAACTTAAACTTTGTCATATTCAGCGATAAAGATACTCAAAGGAGTAACATTTCATTTATTTTCAATCTTTTACATAAATCATTCTTTATTATATAAGAATGACCTGGATTTTTCAAACCATACGCTGGGGAAATGTATTCTTTTCTGGTATAATATTGTCTATAATCTGAATGAAAAGGTACATACTATGAAACTGATCTCATGGAACATTGATTCCCTCAATGCAGCGTTGACGAGTGACTCTGCGCGTGCGAAATTGTCTCAAGACGTTCTCCAAACTTTGGTAGCCGAAGACGCTGATATCATTGCTATCCAGGAAACCAAGCTTTCAGCTAAAGGTCCTACTAAAAAACACCTTGAGGTACTGGAAGAACTCTTCCCAGGTTACGAAAACACTTGGCGTTCCTCTCAAGAGCCTGCTCGTAAAGGCTATGCTGGAACCATGTTCCTCTATAAGAAAGAACTGACCCCAACTGTTAGCTTCCCAGAAATTGGCGCACCTTCTACTATGGACTTGGAAGGACGCATCATTACTTTGGAATTTGATACATTTTTCGTGACTCAGGTCTACACACCAAATGCAGGTGATGGACTCAAACGTTTGGAAGAACGTCAAGTTTGGGACGTCAAATATGCGGAATACTTGGCTGAACTAGACAAGAAAAAACCAGTCCTTGCTACAGGTGACTACAACGTTGCCCACAAGGAAATTGACCTTGCCAACCCAGCCAGCAACCGTCGTTCACCTGGTTTCACAGACGAAGAACGTGAAGGATTTACAAACCTTTTAGCCAAAGGATTTACAGATACCTTCCGCCATATCCATGGCGATGTGCCAGAACGCTATACTTGGTGGGCACAACGCAGCAAGACTTCAAAAATCAACAACACAGGCTGGAGAATCGACTACTGGCTCACAAGTAACCGTGTAGCAGACAAGGTTACCAAGTCAGATATGATTGACTCAGGCGCACGCCAAGACCATACACCGATTGTCTTGGAGATTAAATTGTAAGGATTTTATTTATGGACTACAATGCAGTTATTCCCGAGTTTATGGTCTCAAATATAGAACAGTCTCGTTCCTTCTACTGTGATTTACTGGGTTTTACGATCGAATACGAGCGACCAGAAGAAAACTTTCTCTTCTTATCGCTTGAAGATTGCCAACTAATGCTAGAGGAGGGGAGTAAGGAGGAACTAGCTGAACTAAACTACCCCTTTGGTCGTGGAGTCAACATCTCCTTTGGCATCAAGGATGTCCCTAGGCTCTATCAGAAAGTAATCGAGTCTAACTATCCTATTCATCGTCCTTTGACCAAAAGAGAATTTCTGGTTGGCGACCATTATATCTATCCTCATGAATTTGCAGTTTTAGACCCAGATGGCTATTTTTTAAGATTTAGTGAGTAGGATAATACAGCACTAGAGTGGGAAAGTAATAAAAAAGAGGCATGTGCCTCTTTTTTTGTTTCCTATATCCTCACCTGTCTATCTTCAGATCGTTGTCCTGTAACAAACATGGTGAAGGTTGCCTTGCAGACATTTCGGCCATCTTGGTTAATGATGTCAACATCGACAACACAAGTGGTCCGTCCTTGGTGGACACATTCTCCTTTGATAGTGAGAACATCCCCTAGATTTCCAGCTTTCAGATAGTTGATGGAAGACTGGAGTGTCACCCCGTCTAATCCTAGCGAAATCACCACAAGACCACTGATTTGGTCACAAAGGGTAAATAGATAGCCTCCATGGGCATTCCCATAGTAGTTGAGTGAGGAGTCCACTACTTTTGTTGTCACCACCACGTGACCGTCTCTCATTTTTTCAATTTCGTAATTTTCAAAGGCAGATATAGCGTCAAAGTGAAAATCTTTCATACGTTCCTCCTGATATTTCAAACGACACTATGATACTACTTTTCAAGACTCTACGCAAGAGACAAGCACTTATTCGGGCAAAATACCAACCAGCTCCACAAAGCGCATAAAGGCAGCTTGTCCTTCTTCTGTTTGCTTGTAAACTCCTGCATCTTCCAAAACTCGAGCAAAGATTTTTCCAACAGATTCTTGGACGATATTAAGAGCTTGGTCTTTGTCAGTCAATCCAGGATGGGATTCTTTCAACTCATTTGCCCATTCTTGGTGATAATCTGCTACGGAAACATCCTTTCCTACTAGGTAAGCCGCTACCTGCTCCACTTCTTCCTTCAAGCGTGGTGGCAAGATTGCCAAGCCCATAACCTCTATCAAGCCGATATTTTCCTTCTTGATATGTTGAACATCCTTATGGGGATGATAGATACCATCTGGATGCTCTGGAGATGTTTGATTGTCCCGCAAGACCAAATCTAACTCAAACTGCCCATCTCGCTTACGGGCTATCGGTGTGATAGTGTGATGTGGTGTTCTATTACTTTCTGCCAAGACCTGTACACTTGGGTCAGAATATTGACGCCAAGCCAGTAAGATTTTATCCGCTAGTTCTGTCAAATCCTCTTTAGAATCTGAAGTTAGTCGAATGACGGACATAGGCCATTGAACAATCCCTGCTTTAACAGTTTTAAAACCTGCAAAGGTAAAGCTTTTCTGAATAGGAGCCACTTCCATTGGGAAAACATGACGACCACCTTGATAATGATCGTGGGTCAGGATGGAACCACCCACGATTGGTAAATCAGCATTCGAACCAGCAAAGTAGCCTGGAAATTGCTCCACAATTGCTAACAAACGTTCAAAACTTAGGCGACTAATAGCCATAGGACGATGCTTGCTATCTAGGAAAATACAGTGCTCATTAAAGTAAGCGTAAGGCGAATACTGGAAGCCCCACTCCTGCCCAGAAATATCAAAACGAATAATCCGGTGATTGCTTCTAGCTGGATGATTGACACGACCATGGTATCCTTCATTTTCCATACAGAGCTGACATTGAGGATAGTTACTGGATTTAACCAACTTAGCTGCCGCTATCTCTTTTGGATCCTTTTCAGGCTTAGAGAGATTGATGGTAATCTCTAGTTCACCGTAGTCAGATGGTACACGATAAGCAATATTCTTTGCGATAGCCTTTAGTTTGATGTAGTCATTTCTCTGACTGAGTTGGTAGAAATCCGCAATTGCCTGCTCTGGTGACTGGGCATAGGTATTCCAAAAATCACGATTAACCTGACTTGGACAAGGCGTTACCAAGTCCATGAGGTCGGCACCGAGAATTTCGCGCGCAGCCTGACTATCTTCAATCGTTTCCAAGCGAACGGCTTCCTCAACAAGCTGATCTTTAAGGTCAATCAAGTTATCTGGGTCAGTCTCAACATCGAGAACTCCATCTCCCACCAGTGCCAAGACGCGATTGGTCAGATAAATCCGATCCAACTCTTCAAAGGTACTTTCTGCAATGACTTTTGTAACAAATGTTTCTACTAAGGTCACTAGAAAACCTCCTTCTTACTTTCTAAATAGTCTCTGACAGCATCTAAATCCTGAAAAACTTGTTCTGTTTTATTTAAGAAAGACTGTGCTGGTATTTTTAAATCTGGAATACAAATAACTGGAATCCCAGCTCTAGATGCCGCTTCAATCCCTGCTTCACTATCCTCTAGTACCAAGCAATTCTCTGGTAAAACGTTCAAATCACTACAGGCCTTTAAAAATATATCAGGGTAAGGTTTGCTTCGCTTTACATCTTTTGCAAAAACTAAATGGTCAAATAGTGATAGTATACCATTGCTATCCAATATCATTCTAGCTCGAGATTCAACACTTGATGTTGCTAAAGCGATTGGAATGCCTTCTTTTTGCAAATAAGTAAGCAAATTTTTAGCACCTTTTTTTAAATTTACACCTTTGGCTAAGATTTGAGCTTCCAGTTCATAAACTTTAGCCAAGGTTTGGTCAAAGTTCCAAGGTAAATCATAGGTGTCCAAAAATCGTTGAACATTCTCCTCTTCCCTATGTCCACTGTAGTCTCTAGAATAAGTTTCTTCTGTGAAAGGAATTCCAAAATCTCTAAGCAATTCTTGATAAACTTTTAGAGAAATGATTTCAGTATCGGCTAATAAGCCATCTAAATCAAATATTACAGCTTCCATATCCTTCTCTCCTAGTCTAAAACGCGAGTTCCACCTGCAACTTCAGCGATATAGAAACTTGGAGCGTAGCCAACTACTTCTTCGTAGTGTTTGCCAACAGTTTCTTTAAAGGATTCAACTGCATCTTTTTGAACCAAGGCAATGGCACAACCACCAAAGCCTGCTCCTGTCATACGAGCGCCTAGAACACCTTCTTGAGCCCAAGCTGTATGAACAAGAGTATCCAATTCTAAGCCAGTCACTTCGTAATCATGCTCAAGAGAAACGTGAGACGCATTCATCAAACGACCAAACTTGTCCAAATCTCCTGCTTGAAGAGCCGCTTGTGCTTTAAGTGTACGTTGGTTTTCAAGAACGGCATGGCGAGCACGTTTCAAACGATTTTCATCTTTGATGAGGTAACTGTATTCATCAAAAGCCCACTCATCCAATTCACCCAAGGTTTGAATATTCAAGGCCACTTGGAGTTCTTCTACTGCTTTTTCACACTCAGCGCGGCGTTCATTGTATTTAGAATCCGCAAGTTCACGGCGTTTGTTAGTGTTCATGATAACAACGACATTGTCCTTCAAATCAAGAGGAACCAAGTCGTATTCTAGGGTATTAGTATCTAGGTAAATAGCACGTTGATCTGCTCCCATTCCGATAGCAAATTGGTCCATAATCCCAGAGTTAACGCCGATAAAGTTATTCTCTGTTAGTTTCCCGATTTTAACCAAATCTAGACGGTCCAATTTTAGGTCAAAGAGGTATTCTGCTACGACACCTGTCAAAAGTTCCAAAGATGCTGAAGAAGACAAGCCCGCACCATTTGGGATATTCCCAAAGACATAGAAATCAAAACCTTTGTCAATCACATGCCCAGCTTCTTGCAAGAAATGAAGGACACCTTTTGGATAGTTAGTCCAGTTGTGCTCTTTCTCAAATTTGAGGTCAGCAAGAGGCACTTCGATAATGCCCTTATCCTCAAAGTTGGCTGAGTAGAAACGCAAAACTTGGTCATCACGCTTACGAGCAGCCCCATAGGTTCCGAGTGAAATAGCTGCTGGAAAAACATGACCACCGTTATAGTCAGTATGTTCCCCAATCAAGTTGATGCGCCCTGGCGAGAAGAAGGTTTGGTCTGCTTCTTGACCAAAAACAGCAAGAAAATCCTTGCGAAGTGCTTCAGCAGTAAGATGTTGTGTCATATGAATTCTCCTTTTACGAAATATTAGGTAAAAAAGTTTATCCTGTAATCGTTTTCTTCTATTGTACCCAAGGGTTTTGCTTAGGTCAACATTTTTACCGATATTTTACTAAACTATGAGTAAAAAGGAAGAAAAATATGCTATAATAACCTGAAAAGGAGGGGAATTATGGCTACACTCAAAGATATTGCTCAGCTAGCCTCTGTCTCGATCGCAACTGTATCCCGTGTCCTCAATCGCGATCAGAGTCTATCTATCACAGAAGAAACCAGACATCGTATTTTAACCGTTGCCGAAGAACTAGGCTATACCAAACATCTCAAAACAGGTGAATCACATAAACTCAAACAGAAAATTGCCATTATCCAGTGGGTCAGTGAACAGGGAGAGTTAGAAGATCTCTACTACTACCAGATTCGACTAGGAATTGAAAATAGAGCCCAAGAATTAGATTATGACATTCTGCGCTATTTTAATGATCAGCCTTTCACGCTTAGTGAAGAAGTGATTGGGATTCTTTGTATTGGGAAATTTAGTCAAGCACAGATTGCATCATTTGAAGAATATCACAAACCCCTAGTATTTTTAGATAGTGATACAATTGCCCTTGGTCATACCTGTGTTATTACAGATTTTTATAATGCTGTTAGCCAGGTTGTTGATTACTTTACAGATCATGGGCTTAAAAAGATTGGTATCTTATCCGGACTTGAAACGACCACTGACCAAGAGGAAGTCATCGCAGATAAACGCTTAGATTACTTTAAATCCTATACGCAAGAAAAAGGGATTTATAACGAGAAATTCGTTTTCCAAGGTCTATTTACTGCCCAATCTGGATATGACTTAATGAAAGAGGCTATCGAAAAATTAGGAGAGAAGCTTCCACAGGCATTTTTTGCAGCCAGTGATAGCTTGGCCATTGGTGCCCTTCGCGCCCTCCAAGAAGCCAACATCAGCATACCGGATCGCGTCAGCATTATTTCCTTTAATGATACTATTCTGACCAAGCAAGTGTTCCCACCACTTTCCAGTATTACAGTCTACACCGAAGAAATGGGACGCACAGGAATGGATATTCTGAACAGAGAAGTCCTTCACGGCCGTAAAATTCCAAGCCTTACTATGCTAGGAACCAAACTAACTTTAAGAGAAAGTACCTTGCATTAAGCGCAATAGTTAAACACAAAAAAACCTAATAGAG
>NZ_JAPVZN010000013.1:0-31295 GCF_041432385.1 Streptococcus sp. 27098_8_91 | reverse complement strand
AGTGAAGCAGCTGTGCATGAAGTCCCAGAATTCACAGGTGGTGTGAATGCAGTAGAAGCAGCAAAAGCAGAATCTCTAGAATTTACAGGTGGAGTCAATGGTAGTGAAGCAGCTGTGTATGAAGTACCAGAATTTACAGGTGGTGTGAATGCAGTAGAAGCAGCAAAAGCAGAATTTCCAGAATTTGTAGGTGGAGTCAATGCTGCAGAATCTGCAGTCCAGGAAGTCCCAGAGTTCACAGGTCAGCAGTCTATTGTATCTCAGGCTACGGCACAAGATAAGACTTATCAAGCACCTGCAGTTCGTCAAGATGTTCTTCCTAAGACAGGAAGTGAAGATGCCACTGTCCTTGCTTTTGTAGGACTTGTTGGGATGCTCCTTGGTATGTTTGCTTTGGGGAAGAGAAAAGAAGATTAGTCAAATCGTTAAAATTGAAGGTTTCCTTAGTGAAACTAAATCTTATACTCAATGAAAATCAAAGAGCAAACTAGGAAGCTAGCCGCAGGTTGTACTTGAGTACGGCAAGGGGACGCTGACGTGGTTTGAATTTGATTTTCGAAGAGTATTAGTTAGAAAGGGTCGTAACGAAAATTAGTTACGGCCTTTTTCTTTAAAAAAGGGCTGGTTTTAAGATTTAAGAGGTGTTGGGATAGATGTTAGATCCCTGAAACTACTTTCAGAAGAAACTGTTGCATAAAATTGTTTTGAAACTCCAATCTATTCTAGCACAAGTTGTTGAAAGCGCTTTAATAATAAGCTATAATAGTCACATAAACACAAAGGAAAAGAAAAGGAGGAAAGTAGATGCCACAAATTAGTAAAGAAGCCTTGATTGAACAAATCAAAGATGGAATCATCGTTTCTTGTCAGGCACTTCCTCATGAACCGCTCTACACAGAAGCGGGAGGAGTTATCCCCTTGTTGGTGAAAGCAGCTGAACAAGGTGGTGCAGTCGGTATCCGAGCAAACAGTGTTCGAGATATCAAGGAAATTAAAGAGGTCACTAAACTTCCGATTATCGGGATTATCAAGCGGGACTATCCACCGCAAGAACCATTCATTACTGCTACAATGAAGGAAGTGGATGAACTAGCGGCTCTTGACATCGAAGTCATTGCTCTTGACTGTACCAAGCGTGAACGTCATGATGGCTTGGAGATCCAAGAATTTATCCGTCAGATCAAAGAAAAATATCCAAATCAACTCTTGATGGCTGACACAAGTACCTTTGAGGAAGGACTAGCAGCAGTAGAGGCAGGAATTGACTTTGTCGGAACAACCTTATCGGGGTATACATCTTACAGTCCAAAAGTGGATGGTCCTGATTTCGAATTGATCAAGAAACTCTGTGATGCCGGCGTGGATGTCATTGCAGAAGGGAAAATTCACACACCAGAACAAGCTAAGCAAATCCTAGGTTATGGGGTTCGAGGCATCGTTGTAGGTGGCGCTATTACTAGACCAAAAGAGATTACGGAACGCTTTGTTGCAGGTCTTAAATAACACAATATAAAAAACGAGGAGAGTGGTTGATTAGTAGGAAGAAATGAAAACGTATACAAAGTCGATATTGCTCTTTATCCAATTCGGATACGCTTAACATCATTTAGGAGAATACAAATGAAATTTAGAAAATTAGCTTGTACGGTACTTGCGGGTGCTGCGGTTCTATCACTTGCTGCTTGTGGCAAATCAGACGCTAACAAAGATGCAGCCAAATCAGGCGATGCAGCAACAACAGAAATCACTTGGTGGGCTTTCCCAGTCTTCACTCAAGAAAAATCTGGTGACGGTGTAGGAACTTATGAAAAATCTATCATCGAAGCATTCGAAAAAGCAAATCCAGATATCAAAGTTAAACTAGAAACAATCGACTTCAAGTCTGGACCAGAAAAAATCACGACAGCAATCGAAGCTGGAACAGCTCCAGACGTACTTTTTGACGCACCAGGCCGTATCATCAATTACGGTAAAAATGGGAAATTGGCTGAGTTGAATGACCTCTTTACAGATGAATTTGTGAAAGATGTTAACAATGAGAACATCGTACAAGCAAGTAAAGCTGGTGACAAAGCTTACATGTATCCAATCAGTTCTGCACCATTCTACATGGCTATGAACAAGAAAATGTTGGAAGATGCTGGTGTAGCTAACCTTGTTAAAGAAGGTTGGACAACAGACGACTTTGAAAAAGTCTTGAAAGCGCTTAAAGATAAAGGATATACTCCAGGTTCATTGTTCAGTTCTGGTCAAGGGGGAGACCAAGGAACACGTGCCTTCATCTCTAACCTTTACGGCGGTTCTGTAACTGATAAAGAAGTAACTAAATATACAACTGACGATCCTAAATTCGTTAAAGGTCTTGAAAAAGCAGCTAGCTGGATCAAAGACGGTTTGTTGAACAACGGTTCACAATTTGACGGTGGAGCAGACATCCAAAACTTTGCCAACGGTCAAACTTCTTACACTATCCTTTGGGCTCCAGCTCAAAACGGTATCCAAGCTAAATTGTTGGAAGCAAGTAAAGTTGAAGTGGTAGAAGTACCATTCCCATCTGACTCAGGCAAACCAGCTCTTGAATACCTTGTAAACGGATTTGCAGTATTTAACAACAAAGATGAAAAGAAAGTTGCTGCAGCTAAGAAATTCATCCAATTCATCGCTGATGATAAAGAGTGGGGTCCTAAAGACGTAGTTCGTACAGGAGCATTCCCAGTTCGTACTTCATTTGGAAAACTTTACGATGACAAACGTATGGAAACAATCAGTGGTTGGACTCAATACTACTCACCATATTACAACACAATCGACGGATTTGCTGAAATGAGAACACTTTGGTTCCCAATGTTGCAAGCTGTATCAAATGGTGACGAACAACCTGCTGCAGCATTGAAAGCATTCACTGAAAAAGCGAATGAAACAATCAAAAAAGCAGCTAAATAATAAGCCCTAAATAAAAACTGAGTTCCCCCCTTTTCCCTGAGCATATCTGTGTATGAAAAGGGGGACTTTTGTTTGAAATAGAAGCAACTGACAGGTCAAAATTAAAATGAAGTTTTTACATTGACGAATCTTAGAAAAATTTCATTTTGATTTTAGATCAGGGTCAGATAACAGTCAAAAAAACAAAACTATGTGAAAGTGAGGTGCCGACTGTGAAAATCAATAAAATTCGCATGCGGGAAACTATTATTTCCTACGCATTCCTAGCACCAGTATTAATCTTCTTTACCGTCTTCGTTTTAGCTCCAATGATCATGGGCTTCATCACTAGTTTCTTTAACTACTCGATGACTAGCTTTGAGTTTGTGGGATTGGACAACTACATCCGCATGTTTAAAGACCCTGTCTTTACAAAATCTTTAATCAATACGGTAATCCTTGTTATCGGATCTGTACCAGTCGTTGTACTTTTCTCACTCTTTGTGGCATCTCAAACATATCAACAAAATGCGGTTGCTAGATCTTTCTACCGTTTCGTATTCTTCCTACCTGTAGTTACTGGGAGTGTTGCCGTTACGGTTGTTTGGAAATGGATTTACGATCCACTATCAGGTATTTTGAACTTCGTGCTTAAGTCAAGCCACATCATCAGCCAAAACATTTCTTGGTTAGGAGATAAAAACTGGGCTTTGATGGCGATTATGATTATCCTTTTGACAACATCAGTTGGTCAACCAATCATTCTTTACATCGCTGCAATGGGGAATATTGATAACTCACTTGTAGAAGCAGCTCGTGTTGATGGTGCGACTGAGTTCCAAGTATTCTGGAAGATTAAATGGCCAAGCCTTCTTCCGACAACTCTTTATATCGCAATCATCACAACTATCAACTCATTCCAGTGTTTCGCCCTCATTCAGCTTTTGACATCTGGTGGACCAAACTACTCAACAAGTACACTTATGTACTACCTTTACGAAAAAGCCTTCCAATTGACAGAATACGGTTATGCTAATACCATCGGTGTCTTCTTGGCAATCATGATTGCTATCGTAAGCTTTGTTCAATTCAAAGTGCTTGGAAACGACGTAGAATACTAAGAGAAAGGAGACAGCTATGCAATCTACACAAAAGAAACCTTTAACAGCCTTCACTGTTATTTCAACTATCATTTTGCTCTTGTTGACTGTACTCTTCATCTTTCCATTCTACTGGATCTTGACGGGTGCATTCAAATCACAACCGGATACCATTATGATTCCACCACAATGGTTCCCTAAAGCTCCAACTATGGAGAACTTCCAACAATTGATGGTGCAAAACCCAGCCTTGCAATGGATGTGGAACTCAGTCTTCATTTCTTTAGTAACGATGTTCTTGGTTTGTGCAACCTCTTCACTAGCAGGTTATGTATTGGCTAAGAAACGTTTCTATGGACAACGCATTCTCTTTGCAATCTTCATCGCTGCCATGGCTCTTCCAAAACAAGTTGTCCTTGTACCATTGGTACGTATCGTCAACTTTATGGGAATCCATGACACTCTTTGGGCAGTTATCTTGCCTTTAATCGGATGGCCATTCGGGGTCTTCCTTATGAAACAGTTCAGTGAAAACATTCCAACAGAATTGCTCGAATCTGCTAAAATCGATGGATGTGGTGAGATTCGTACTTTCTGGAGCGTAGCCTTCCCTATCGTGAAGCCTGGATTTGCAGCCCTTGCAATCTTTACCTTCATCAATACTTGGAATGACTACTTCATGCAGTTGGTAATGTTGACTTCACGCAACAATTTGACCATCTCACTCGGGGTTGCAACTATGCAGGCCGAGATGGCAACTAACTATGGATTAATCATGGCAGGTGCTGCCCTTGCAGCTGTGCCAATCGTAACAGTCTTCCTTGTCTTCCAAAAATCCTTCACTCAAGGTATTACTATGGGAGCTGTTAAAGGATAGGACTCTGCGAAAATCAAATATAGTACAATCTGTTTATCAGTATGCAGAAGTATAGTTGATAGACTAAGAGAATACAGGCTATATAAGTGTCTACAAAATGGAGAGGAGTTGGTTACTTCGTGAAGTTTTGTTAGACACTTATAAACTTACTAGCCAGACATTTCTTGTCTGAAGCTAACAATCAAGTAAAGGAATTACTATGATTTTTGATGATTTAAAAAATATCACCTTTTATAAAGGAATTCATCCAAATCTAGATAAGGCCATTGATTATCTCTACGAGCATCGAAAAGAGTCTTTTGAACTTGGGAAATATGAGATTGACGGAGATAAGGTCTTTCTAGTTGTACAAGAAAATGTCCTTAACCAAGAAGAAAATGATCGCTTTGAGCATCATAAAAACTATGCGGATTTACATTTGTTGGTTGAAGGACATGAGTATTCTAGCTACGGTTCTCGTATCAAAGATGAGGCAGTAGCTTTTGACGAGGCAAGTGATATCGGCTTCGTCCACTGTCACGAACAATACCCACTTTTATTGGGTTATCACAACTTTGCGATTTTCTTTCCAGGGGAACCTCATCAGCCAAATGGTTATGCTGGCATGGAAGACAAGGTTCGCAAATATTTATTTAAAATTTTAATCGATTAGTCAGTTAGGAGGAGAAACAATGGCACATAAAGGATCTGGATTGATAAAAGCGGCATTCGATACGGATAACTTTCTGATGCGTTTTTGCGAGAAAGTTTTAGATATCGTGACGGTTAACCTACTCTTTGTTGTGTCTTGTTTGCCTATTGTGACCATCGGAGTAGCTAAGATTAGTCTCTATCAGACTATGTTCGAAATCAAGAAAAGCCGAAGAGTACCCGTCTTTAAAATCTATATTAGAGCCTTCAAGCAAAACTTGAGATTGGGGCTTCAACTAGGTTTGTTGGAATTGGGAATTGTTTTGATTAGTCTTCTCGACTTGTATCTGTTTTGGGGACAAGCAGGTCTAGCTTTTCAGGTGCTGAAAGCCATCTGTCTAGGGATCTTAATTTTCTTGACATTAGTCATGTTAGCAAGTTATCCTATCGCAGCGCGTTACGAATTGACTTGGAAAGAAGTGCTTCAAAAGGGCTTGCTCTTAGTGAGTTTCAACTTCCCTTGGTTCTTCTTGATGCTTGCAATTCTCTTCTTAATCGTAATGGTTCTTTATGTATCGGGCTTTACTCTTGTACTGGGTGGCTCTGCCTTTCTACTATTTGGATTTGGTCTTCTTGCTTTTTGCCAAGCTGGATTAATGGAAAAATTGTTTGCTAAATATCAAGCAGATTGAAAACGATATGAAACTACTTTCAAACATGAAAAACTATGGGAGATGAATAGAAATTAAAATCTAAGTGGCTTGGATGTATTGAAAGCGATTTTCACAAGGTGTATACTAAAACAGTAAAGAAGTAATCTGCCCAGAGCAGAAAATAAAAAAATCTTAGGAGAAATCTATGTCAGATTTAAAAAAATATGAAGGTGTCATTCCTGCCTTCTACGCATGTTATGATGATGCGGGTGAAGTTAGCCCAGAACGTACTCGTGCCTTAGTACAATACTTTATTGATAAAGGTGTTCAAGGGCTTTATGTCAATGGTTCTTCAGGTGAATGTATCTATCAAAGCGTAGAAGACCGCAAATTGATCTTGGAAGAAGTCATGGCAGTTGCAAAAGGTAAATTGACCATCATTGCTCACGTAGCTTGTAACAATACCAAAGATAGTATTGAACTGGCTCGTCATGCAGAAAGTTTGGGAGTAGATGCTATCGCAACAATCCCACCAATTTACTTCCGTTTGCCTGAGTACTCAGTAGCAAAATACTGGAACGACATTAGTGCTGCTGCGCCAAACACAGACTATGTTATTTACAACATTCCTCAATTGGCTGGTGTTGCCTTGACTCCAAGCCTTTACACAGAAATGTTGAAAAACCCACGTGTCATTGGTGTTAAAAATTCTTCAATGCCAGTTCAAGATATCCAAACTTTTGTTAGTCTTGGTGGTGATGATCATATCGTCTTTAATGGTCCAGATGAGCAGTTCCTAGGTGGACGTCTCATGGGAGCAAAAGCTGGTATCGGTGGTACTTATGGTGCTATGCCAGAACTCTTCTTGAAACTCAACCAATTGATTGCAGACAAAGACCTAGAAACAGCGCGTGAATTGCAATATGCAATCAATGCTATCATTGGTAAATTGACTGCTGCACATGGAAACATGTACGGCGTTATCAAGGAAGTCTTGAAAATCAATGAAGGACTTAATATCGGATCAGTTCGTTCTCCACTTACACCAGTGACCGAAGAAGATCGTCCAGTTGTAGAAGCAGCTGCTCAATTGATTCGTGAAACTAAGGAGCGTTTCCTCTAATCAATAGGAGGCTTTATGACTAATTACGTTGCAATTGATATTGGTGGAACTAATATCAAATATGGTTTGATTGACCAAGATGGACAACTTGTAGAGTCTCACGAAGTAGCAACTGAGGCTCATAAGGGCGGTCCACATATCTTACAGAAAACAAAAGATATTGTCGCTAGCTATCTAGAAAAAGGACCGGTGGCAGGTGTGGCTATTTCCTCAGCGGGAATGGTTGATCCTGATAAGGGTGAGATTTTCTATGCTGGTCCACAGATCCCGAACTATGCAGGGACTCAATTTAAGAAAGAAATTGAAGAAAGTTTCCAAGTTCCTTGTGAAATTGAAAATGATGTCAACTGTGCAGGGCTAGCAGAAGCTGTTTCTGGATCTGGAAAAGGTGCAGGAATAACGCTATGTTTGACCATCGGAACAGGTATCGGCGGTTGCTTAATCATTGACGGCCAGATTTTCCATGGATTTAGTAATTCTGCCTGTGAAGTTGGCTATATGCATATGCAAGATGGGGCTTTCCAAGATTTAGCTTCTACAACTGCCTTGGTTGAGTATGTAGCTAAGGCTCATGATGAAGAAGTAGCCCATTGGAATGGTCGCAGAATCTTCAAGGAAGCTACTGAAGGTAATAAACTCTGTATGGAGGGAATTGACCGTATGGTAGACTATCTTGGGAAAGGTCTTGCTAACATCTGTTATGTTGCCAATCCAGAGGTTGTTATACTAGGTGGTGGTATTATGGGGCAGGAAGCGATTTTGAAACCGAAAATTCGTACAGCTCTGAAAGATGCGCTTGTTCCAAGTTTAGCGGAAAAAACAAGATTAGAGTTTGCGCGTCATCAAAATACTGCGGGTATGCTTGGAGCTTACTATCACTTCAAAACAAAACAATCCTAAGTTGGCCTTGCCAATTTAGGATTTTTTAGTGGTAAATAGTGGCAAAAGTATTTAGTAAAAATCCAGTTAAAACTTTGGAAGCCCTTGCATTTTTCAGGATAATATAGTATATTTATTATACTGCAGAAACTCTAGGTAAAATTTTTGCTAGTTTGAGCCTTATTTTATTTTCAAGAAATGTAAGCGATTTCCTCATAAGGGCTTGCCCAAAAATAAATAGCTTAGGAGCAGAATTTTAAGCTAGGAAATCAAACAAAAATTGTCGCCAGATAACACTGGGCTCGGGCAGTAGCTGACTGCTCTAGAAGATTAGGAGTATTTGATGAAACAATATTTTTTAGAAAAAGGTAGAATCTTTAGTATTCGTAAACTGACTGTTGGTGTTGCTTCTGTAGCAGTCGGTCTTGCTTTTTTTGCATCTGGGAATGTTGCGGCTAGTGAACTTGTGACAGAACCGAAACTTGAAGTGGACGGTCAAGCAAAAGATACAGCAGATGTAGATCATGAAAAAGTAGAAGCGATAAAAGAAGAAGTAACTGAAAAAACAGAACCTGACATCGAGAAAGTGGCTAAGGAAGCCAAAACTACTGAAGTGGCTGGTGATGTACTCCCTGAAGAAATCTCTGATCGTGCTTATCCTGATACCTCAGTGAAACAAGTAGATACTTCAGCTATTGTTTCAGAAAGAGAAAGTCCACAAGTAGAGACTAAGAGTATATTGAAACCTACGGAAGTAGCTCCAACTGAAGGCGAAAAAGAAAATAGAGCCATTATCAATGGTGGGCAAGACCTTAAACGTATCAATTATGAAGGCCAGCCAGCTACCTCAGCTGCTATGGTTTATACAATTTTCAGTTCACCTTTAGCAGGTGGAGGTAGCCAACGTTATCTCAATTCTGGATCTGGAATCTTTGTAGCTCCAAATATTATGTTGACAGTAGCTCATAATTTCTTAGTCAAGGATGCGGATACCAATGCAGGTTCTATTCGTGGCGGTGATACTACTAAGTTTTATTACAATGTAGGTTCAAATACTGCTAAGAACAATTCTTTGCCAACTTCAGGAAATACGGTTTTGTTCAAGGAAAAGGATATTCATTTTTGGAATAAAGAAAAGTTTGGTGAAGGAATTAAGAATGATCTAGCTTTAGTAGTAGCACCAGTTCCACTTTCGATTGCAAGTCCAAATAAGGAAGCTACCTTTACTCCTCTTGCAGAACATCGTAACTATAAAGCTGGTGAACCAGTTAGTACCATAGGATATCCGACAGATTCCACTTCTCCAGAATTGAAGGAACCAATCATCCCTGGTCAGTTGTATAAGGCTGATGGTGTTGTTAAGGGTACTGAAAAGCTTGATGATAAAGGAGCAGTTGGCATCACTTATCGCCTGACTTCTGTTTCTGGTCTTTCTGGTGGTGGAATTATTAATGGTGATGGTAAAGTTATTGGAATTCACCAACATGGAACTGTTGATAATATGAATATCGCTGAAAAAGATCGCTTTGGAGGAGGACTTGTCCTATCGCCTGAACAACTAGCATGGGTCAAAGAAATCATTGATAAATATGGAGTCAAAGGCTGGTACCAAGGAGATAATGGTAATCGTTACTACTTTACTCCAGAAGGAGAAATGATTAGAAATAAGACAGCTGTTATTGGCAAAAATAAATACTCTTTCGATCAAAATGGTATTGCGACGCTTCTTGAAGGTGTTGACTATGGACGAGTTGTCGTTGAGCACCTAGACCAAAAAGATAATCCAGTCAAAGAAAACGATACTTTTGTTGAAAATACGGAAGTTGGAACTCAGTTTGACTATAACTATAAAACAGAAATTGAGAAAACTGACTTCTACAAGAAAAATAAAGAAAAATATGAGATTGTATCGATTGACGGAAAAGCTGTCAACAAGCAACTGAAAGATACTTGGGGAGAGGATTATAGTGTTGTGAGCAAGGCTCCTGCAGGAACTCGTGTCATTAAGGTTGTTTATAAAGTCAATAAAGGTTCCTTCGATCTTCGTTACCGCTTGAAAGGTACAGACCAAGAATTAGCGCCTGCAACTGTTGACAATAACGATGGTAAAGAATACGAAGTTTCCTTTGTTCATAGATTCCAAGCCAAAGAAATTACAGGCTACCGTGCAGTCAATGCAAGCCAAGAAGCAACAATCCAACATAAAGGAGTGAACCAAGTTATTTTTGAATACGAAAAAATAGAAGATCCAAAACCAGCAACTCCTGCGACTCCAGTAGTGGATCCAAAAGACGAAGAAACAGAAATTGGAAACTATGGACCACTGCCAAGTAAGGCTCAATTGGACTACCATAAGGAAGAATTGGCCGCCTTCATCCACTATGGAATGAATACCTACACTAACTCTGAATGGGGGAACGGTAGAGAAAATCCTCAAAACTTTAACCCAACTAACCTTGATACAGATCAGTGGATTAAGACCTTGAAGGATGCAGGATTTAAGCGAACAATCATGGTTGTAAAACACCACGACGGATTTGTGATTTATCCATCTAAATACACAGACCACACGGTAGCTGCTAGTCCATGGAAAAATGGTAAGGGAGATCTTCTCGAAGAAATCTCTAAATCAGCGACTAAATATAATATGAATATGGGTGTTTACCTATCACCATGGGATGCCAATAACCCTAAATATCATGTTTCAACTGAAAAAGAATACAACGAATACTATCTCAACCAACTGAAAGAAATCCTTGGCAATCCTAAATACGGAAACAATGGTAAATTTATCGAAGTATGGATGGACGGTGCGCGTGGTAGTGGAGCACAAAAAGTAACCTACACCTTTGACGAATGGTTCAAGTACATCAAAGAAGCTGAAGGAGATATCGCTATCTTCTCTGCTCAACCAACAAGTGTCCGTTGGATCGGTAATGAACGTGGTATCGCTGGAGATCCAGTTTGGCATAAGGTTAAGAAAGCTAAAATCACTGATGATGTGAAGAATGACTATCTCAACCATGGGGATCCAGAAGGGGATATGTACTCAGTTGGTGAAGCAGACGTTTCTATCCGTTCAGGTTGGTTCTACCATGACAATCAACAACCAAAATCAATCAAAGATTTGATGGATATCTACTTCAAGTCTGTTGGTCGTGGAACGCCACTTCTACTCAATATTCCACCTAATAAAGAAGGTAAATTCGCAGATGCAGATGTCGCTCGTTTGAAAGAATTCCGAGCAACCTTGGATCAAATGTATGCGACTGACTTTGCTAAGGGTGCAACTGTAACTGCAAGCTCTACTCGTAAGAATCACTTGTATCAAACAAGCAACCTAACAGATGGTAAGGATGATACTAGCTGGGCACTAGCAAATGATGCTAAGACAGGTGAATTTACTGTTGATCTTGGTCAAAAGAGACGCTTTGACGTGATTGAACTCAAAGAAGATATCGCTAAAGGTCAGCGTATCTCTGGATTCAAGGTTGAAGTTGAACTCAATGGCCGTTGGGTACCATACGGTGAAGGCTCAACTGTTGGTTATCGTCGCCTTATCCAAGGTCAACCAGTAGAAGCACAAAAGATTCGTGTGACTATTACTGGTGCGCAAGCGACTCCTATTTTGACAAACTTCTCTGTTTATAAAACACCAAGTAGTATCGAGAAAACAGATGGTTACCCTCTTGGATTGGATTACCATTCAAATACAACAGCAGATAAAGCAAATACAACTTGGTATGACGAATCTGAAGGTATCCGCGGAACATCTATGTGGACTAACCAAAAAGATGCAAGCGTAACTTACCGTTTCAACGGAACTAAGGCTTATGTCGTATCTACAGTGGATCCAAACCACGGAGAAATGTCGGTTTACGTTGATGGTCAAAAGGTTGCAGACGTACAAACCAATAATGCAGCTCGTAAACGTAGCCAGATGGTTTATGAAACAGATGACTTAGCTCCAGGTGAACATACCATCAAACTCGTTAACAAAACTGGAAAAGCTATTGCAACTGAAGGTATCTACACGCTCAACAATGCTGGTAAAGGTATGTTTGAGTTGAAAGAAACAACCTATGAAGTTCAAAAAGGCCAACCAGTTACTGTAACCATCAAACGTGTTGGTGGTAGCAAAGGAGTTGCGACAGTTCATGTCGTGACTGAGCCAGGAACAGGGGTTCACGGTAAGGTTTATAAAGATACAACGGCTGATTTGACCTTCCAAGATGGTGAAACAGAAAAGACTTTGACCATTCCTACAATTGACTTTACGGAACAAGCTGATTCAATCTTTGACTTTAAAGTGAAAATGACTAGCGCTTCAGACGATGCCTTGCTTGGATTTGCAACTGAAGCAACTGTTCGAGTAATGAAGGCTGAATTGCTTCAAAAAGATCAAGTAAGTCACGATGATCAGGCCAGTCAACTTGACTATAGCCCAGGTTGGCACCATGAAACCAATTCTTCTGGCAAATACCAAAACACTGAGTCTTGGGCATCATTTGGTCGTTTGACTGAAGAGCAAAAGAAAAATGCAAGCGTAACAGCTTACTTCTATGGAACAGGTCTTGAAATCAAAGGTTTTGTTGATCCTGGACATGGTATCTACAAGGTAACTCTGGATGGTAAAGAACTTGAGTATCAAGATGGTCAAGGAAATGCCTCTGATGTCAATGGCAAGAAGTACTTCAGTGGTACAGCAGCTACACGTCAAGGCGATCAGACTCTCGTTCGTTTGACTGGGCTAGAAGAAGGTTGGCATGCTGTAACCTTGCAATTGGATCCAAAACGAAATGATACCTCTAGAAATATTGGTATCCAAGTTGACCAGTTCATCACTCGTGGTGAAGATAGCGCTCTTTATACCAAAGAAGAATTAGTTCAAGCTATGAAGAACTGGAAGGATGAATTGGCTAAATTTGACCAAACAGCCTTGAAAAACACTCCAGAGGCGCGTCAAGCCTTCAAGTCAAACTTGGACAAATTATCAGAACAACTTTCAGCAAGCACTGTCGATGCGCAAGAGTTGATGCTGACAGCTACAACCTTACAAGCTATCCTTGATAAGGAAGACAACTACGGTTCAGATGACACACCGGCACCAGACCAGCCAGAGGAGCCGAACTACGACAAGGCTATGGCGAGTCTGGCAGAGGCCATCCAAAACAAGACCAAGGAACTTGGCGATGATAAGGAAGCTAAGAAGAAATTAGTTGAGTTGGCCGAACAAGCTCTTACTGCTATCCAGGAAGCTAAGACTCAGGATGCAGTAGATAAGGCTTTGGAAAATGCTCTAGCTGGTATTAATCAGCTTCAAGCGACTCCAAAAGAGGATCCAAAACCAGAGCCACCAGCACAGCCGGAAGAGCCTAAGATTGACTACGATAAGGCTATGGCAAGTTTGGCAGAGGCCATCCAAAACAAGAGTAAGGAACTAGGCAACGATAAAGAAGCTAAGAAGAAACTAGTTGAGTTGTCCGAGCAAGCAATCGCAGCGATTGAAGCAGCCAAGACACAGGATGCAGTCGATAAGGCCTTACAAGAATCTCTAACTTCCATCAATCAACTTCAAGCAACTCCGAAAGAGGATCCGAAACCAGAGCCACCAGCACAGCCGGAAGAGCCTAAGATTGACTATGATAAGGCTATGGCAAGCTTGGCAGAAGCTATTCAAAACAAGAGCAAGGAACTAGGCAACGATAAAGAAGCTAAGAAGAAACTAGTCGAGTTATCAGAACAAGCCATCGCAGCGATCGAAGCAGCCAAGACACAGGATGCGGTAGACAAAGCCTTACAAGAATCTCTAACTTCCATCAATCAACTTCAAGCAACTCCGAAAGAGGATCCGAAACCAGAGCCACCAGCACAGCCGGAAGATCCTAAGATTGACTACGATAAGGCTATGGCAAGCTTGGCAGAAGCCATTCAAAACAAGAGCAAGGAACTAGGCAACGATAAAGAAGCTAAGAAGAAACTAGTCGAGTTATCAGAACAAGCAATCGCAGCGATTGAAGCAGCTAAGACTCAGGATGCAGTAGATAAGGCTTTGGCAACTGGTCTAGCTGCTATCAATCAACTTCAAGCAACTCCGAAAGAGGAACCAAAACCAGAAGAACCAAGCAAACCAGAAGAGCCAACCATCGACTACGACAAGGCTATGGCAAGTCTGGGAGAAGCGATCGAAAGAAAGACTAAAGAACTTGGTGACGATAAAGAAGCTAAGAAGAAACTGGTTGAGTTGGCAGAGCAAGCTCTTGCTGCTATCGAAGAAGCTAAGACTCAAGATGCAGTAGATAAGGCTTTGGCAACTGCTCTAGCTGCTATTAATCAACTTCAAGCAACTCCGAAAGAGGATCCGAAACCAGAAGAGTCTAAAGTTGACCGCCATAAGGCGATTGCAGAATTGGCTGCAGCAGTCGAGAAAAAAGCTGCTGAACTTGTCGATGATGTAGCTGCACAGGAAAAACTGGTTGAACTTGGAGAGCAAGCCCTTACTGCCATCAGAGATGCTAAGACACAGGATGCGGTAGACAAAGCCTTGCAAGCAGCTCTAACTTTTATCAACCAACTTCAAGCGACTCCGAAAGAGGAAGTAAAACATTCAACAGTTCCAGCTGAAGGAGATAAGGTCTTAGTTCAAACGCAACCAAGCCTTGAAGTAACGACAGAACCAATCGCCTTTAATACTGTTCGTCGTGAGAATGCCTTCCTAGCTAAAGGTAAGGAACAAGTTGTTTCAGAAGGTAAAGCAGGTCAAGTAACGACTTATGTAGAAGTAGAGGGAGATACACGTAAGACAGTTAAGGTTGAACGTGAAGAAGCTCAAGATCGTGTCATCGAAGTTGGTACTTATGAAGGAACATCTGAGCCAGCTGAAGGTGTTAAAGAATTGAGCTTTAGTCAACCAAGTCTTGAGGTAGTTGAAGAACCAAGAGGCTTCAAGACAGTGAAGCAAGAAGATCCAACTCTTCCAGAAGGTAAAACTAGCGTGTCTCAAGTAGGTCGTGAAGGTAAAGAACGTATCATCACCGAAGTAGCATTGGATGGAAGCCGTACTGAAAAACTTCGCGAAGTTGTTGAAGAACCACAAGATGAGATTGTACTAGTCGGAACTAAGAAATTTGAAACAGGTAAAACAGATCCAGCGATTCATGAAGTAGCAGAGTTCACAGGTGGTGTCAATGGAATAGATGCAGCTAGCCATGAACTTCCAGAGTTTACTGGTGGTGTGACTGGTTCAGAAGCAGTTATTAGTGAAGAAGATCCAGAGTTCACAGGTGGTGTCAATGGAACAGAAGCAGCTAGTCATGAACTTCCAGAGTTTACTGGTAATGTCAATGGAGTAGAAGCAGCTAGTCATGAACTTCCAGAATTTACTGGTGGAGTAAATGGCTCAGAAGCAGTTGTTCGTGGAGAAGATCCAGAGTTCACAGGTGGTGTCAATGGAACAGAAGCAGCTAGTCATGAACTTCCTGAATTTACTGGTGGTATGACTGGTTCAGAAGCAGTTGTTCGTGGAGAAGATCCAGAGTTCACAGGTGGTGTCAATGGAACAGAAGCAGCTAGTCATGAACTTCCTGAATTTACTGGTGGAGTAAATGGAACAGAAGCAGCTGTTCAAGCAGAAGCCCCAGAGTTCACAGGTGGTGTCAATGGAGCAGAGGCAACTGTCCATGAGCTCCCAGAATACAAGGATGAGCAGTTACATGTAGCTCAGTCTATGTCACAAGACAAGACTTATCAAGTACCTGCAAATCGTCAAGATATTCTCCCTGAAACAGGCGCAAAAGAAACTGCTACCCTTGCAAGCTTGGGAGCTGTAGGAGCACTTCTTGGCTTAGCTGCAATGGGAAAGAAAAAAGAAGACGAATAGAATCTGTCAAACTCAAGAAACACTTTTGAGAAAGTATAGATTTCGTGGGAAGTTATTGCAGAATAGTAGTATTGTTTAAAGAAACTGCTGTAATAACTGTCCAAACTTCAGAGATTGAAACCAATAACTAATCTCAATTATAAAAAGCGAGCAAAACGAGTTTTCTGAGAGTCAGAATTCAGTCTTGTTCGCTTTTTTATAGTTGATTGAAATAAGATATGAACAAAAGAGATTAGGAAAGTCAAATCAATTTCTAAAAATGTTTTAGAATCCGTACTGTACTATTCTAAGTTCAATCTGCTATATATCAAGAATTAGGTGTAGAATTTTATGTTCATAAGTCATCAGTTATAGGACTTGAGCAAACTAATACTCAATGAAAATCAAAGAACAAACTAGGAAGCTAGCTGCAGGTTGCTCAAAGCACAGCTTTGAGGTTGCAGATAAAGCTGACGTGGTTTGAAGAGATTTTCGAAGAGTATAAAAACCAGCGACTTTAATCGCTGGTTACTCATATGATTATTCACTTGATAGGGATGAAGGCTTATCTAGACCTTCTATTTCTACGATAGCCATTTAGTTTTTTATTTTCCCAATAACTGTTAAAGATTTTTTCTTTACTTTCACGATCAATTTCTAGGAAATAAGCATAGAGTAGATCGATTAAAATCAACATAGGAAGTTGGGCAGAAATGCGTTGGATATAGGAAGCCTGACTCTGACTTGCCACCAATACAGTTTCTGTGAAGGCCTGAGTTTCCTTGCTAGGCATACTCGTAAAGAGAACGGTTTTAGCCCCCATATCTTGAGCGTCAAGTAGACTATCAATGATGGACGGAGTTGTTCCTGATAGGGAGAAGCCAAACACTAAACATTTTTCATCGATGATACTGGTCGTCCAGGCGAATCCATCTGGATCTGTTAAAGCTTCACAAACGACACCTAGTCTCATGAAACGTAATTTCATCTCACGCGCAACGAGACCAGAACTTCCAGTACCGAAAAAATAGACGCGTTCTGCTTGATCAATCATTTGGGCGATGCGCTCTAGTTGATCATCATCAATCAATTCTTGAGTCATTTCTCGGATATTTGTATAGCTTCTCAAGACTCTTTGAGTCAAAGGATTCATATCCTGTTGTGGAACGGAAAGGGTATCCTTTTGTTGTTGGTATTTGAAAATAAATTCCCGATAGCCCGTAAAGCCACATTTTTTGGCAAAGCGAGTGAGAGCCGCCTGAGAAATATGAAGTTTTTGCGTGACCTGCTGAGAAGACAAGTCATCATGAATGGTATCTGCCTGCAAAAAATAGCGGGCAATCTCTTGCTCTAAATCGGTCATTTCTTCAAAGTGAAGGTCAATAATCGTAGAGATGTCTTGCTTGTTCATTGGACTCCTTTATAGCTATTTGTCAAATTTTATTGATAAAAAATCCAGCAAATAATATAGCTCTTACTTCTATTATACCATAGATGCTTTGTTTTTGGATTAAAAGGAAAAGTCTTTTCTTTTTCCATAATTTTCTCATCAAATTATGGTACAATGAAGAGTGAGATTTTGATTAGAAACGAGATTGATTTGTATGAGAAAATTCAACAGCCATTCGATACCGACACGGCTTAATTTATTGTTTGCAATCGTTATTTTGCTCTTCATGACAATCATTGGCCGCTTGCTCTATATGCAAGTCTTAAACAAAGATTTTTATGAAGCTAAGTTGGCATCTGCTAGCCAGACGCGGGTTACAACGGGTTCTGCTCGTGGGGAAATCTATGATGCTACAGGAAAACCTTTGGTAGAAAACACAGTCAAACAAGTGGTTGCTTTCACACGAAACAACAAGATGACGGCTGCAGATTTAAAGGATATTTCTACTAAACTTTTAACTTATGTAACGGTATCCTCACCAGATTTAACGGAACGTCAAATTGCTGACTATTACCTAGCTGATCCAGCAGTTTATAAAAAAACGGTAGAGGCCTTACCAAAAGATAAGCGATTTGATTCTGATGGTAATCAACTTTCTGAATCGGATCTTTATAACAATGCTGTTGAGAGTGTTACCTCTAGCCAAACTAATTATACAGAGGATGAAAAGAAGGCTATTTATCTCTTTAGTCAGCTCAATGCAGTTGGAAATTTTGCAACAGGCAATATCCAAACAGATCCTTTAAATGATACTCAAGTTGCTCTAATCGCCTCTGCATCTAAAGAGTTACCTGGGATTAGCATCTCCACTTCGTGGGATCGCAAGGTCCTTGAAACTTCTCTTGCTTCAATCGTAGGAAGTGTTTCCAGTGAAAAGTCAGGTCTTCCAGCTGAGGAAGTGGACGCCTATCTTAAAAAAGGTTATTCCCTCAACGACCGTGTTGGGACCTCTTATCTTGAGAAACAATATGAGGAAGTCCTGCAAGGGAAACGTACTGTTAAAGAAATCCATCTAGATAAACATGGAGATATGGAGAGTGTAGAAAATATTGAGGAAGGTAGCAAGGGTAAAAACATCAAACTGACCATTGATTTGGCCTTCCAAGATAGCGTAGACAGTCTCTTAAAGAGTTATTTCAACTCAGAACTTGCCAATGGTGGAGCTAGATATTCAGAGGGTGTCTATGCAGTAGCCCTCAATCCTAAGACAGGTGCTGTATTAGCCATGTCAGGAATGAAGCATAATGTAGAGACTGGAGAACTGACCACAGACTCACTCGGAACTGTCACCAATGTCTTTGTTCCAGGATCTGTCGTTAAGGCAGCTACCATCAGTTCAGGTTGGGAAAATGGGGTCTTGTCAGGAAATCAAACCTTGACAGATCAACCAATCGTCTTCCAAGGTTCTGCCCCTATCAATTCCTGGTATACCCCTTATTATGGTTCTTTCCCGATTACAGCAGTTGAGGCCTTGGAGTATTCATCAAATACCTACATGGTCCAAACTGCTCTTGGAATCATGGGGCAAACTTATCAGCCGAATATGACAGTAGGAACCAGCAATCTTGAATCTGCCATGGGAAAACTTCGTTCAACCTTTGGTGAATATGGTTTGGGCGTGTCAACAGGGATCGATTTACCAGATGAGTCAACAGGCTTTATCCCTAAAGACTATGATTTGGCCAACTATCTAAATAATGCCTTTGGGCAGTTTGATAACTACACACCGATGCAGTTAGCTCAGTATGTAGCAACTATTGCCAATAATGGTGTCCGCTTAGCTCCTCATATCGTGGAAGGAGTCTACGACAACAATGAACAAGGTGGTTTGGGAGAACTCATTAAGCAAACGGACAGCACAGAAATGAATAAGATTAATATTTCTGAGTCTGACATGTCTATCTTGCAACAAGGGTTTTATCAAGTGTCTCACGGAACAAGTGCTCTCACGACAGGTCGTGCCTTTTCAAATGGGGCAGCAGTCTCCATCAGCGGGAAAACCGGTACAGCCGAAAGTTATGTTAACGGTGGCCAAAAATCCGACAATACCAACGCCGTAGCCTATGCGCCAACCGATAATCCGCAGATTGCAGTCGCAGTTGTTTTCCCGCATAATACGAATCTAACTAATGGTGTCGGACCTTCGATTGCTCGTGACATTATCAATCTATACAACCAACACCATCCAATGAACTAGAAAGGAAGCCATGCTTTACCCAACACCTATAGCTAAGCTGATTGACAGTTATTCTAAACTTCCAGGTATCGGGATTAAGACAGCAACCCGACTGGCCTTTTATACCATTGGGATGTCGGATGATGACGTCAATGAATTTGCAAAAAATCTTCTTGCAGCCAAGCGAGAATTGACCTATTGCTCTATTTGTGGACGCTTGACAGATGATGATCCTTGTTCTATCTGTACCGATCCTAGCCGTGACCAGTCTACGATTCTGGTTCTGGAGGATAGCCGAGATGTTGCTGCTATGGAAAACATCCAAGAATACCACGGGCTTTATCATGTTTTACACGGTTTGATTTCCCCTATGAATGGAATTAGCCCAGATGACATCAACCTCAAAAGTCTCATGACTCGCCTCATGGATAGCGAAGTTTCAGAGGTTATCGTGGCCACCAATGCAACAGCAGATGGTGAGGCGACCTCCATGTATATCTCTAGACTTCTTAAACCTGCAGGGATTAAGGTCACTCGTCTAGCACGAGGTCTGGCAGTAGGAGCTGATATCGAATATGCGGACGAAGTAACGCTCCTAAGAGCCATTGAAAATCGTACCGAACTTTAGTCTGTAAGGATATCGAACAGGCAATTAGTTAGCAGATAAGACTTTAAGAAATCAAGAGATTGGATTTATTTTTAATCCAGTCTCTTTTGTGCTATTCAAGTTTAAAAAAATAAACAAATGTGATATACTAAAAAGCGAGTATTCTAGTAGAAATAGGACAATCATATGAAACAAATAATTATTCTATTATATGGTGGACGCAGTGCAGAGCGTGAAGTGTCTGTATTGTCAGCTGAGAGTGTCATGCGTGCGGTTAACTATGACCGTTTTGAAGTCAAAACTTTCTTTATCAGCCAGTCTGGTGATTTTATCAAAACCCAAGAATTTACCCAAACTCCTAGCCAAGATGAACGTCTCATGACCAATGAAACGATTGATTGGGACAAGAAAATTGCTCCAAGTGCCATCTACGAAGAAGGCGCAGTTGTTTTTCCAGTTCTTCATGGACCTATGGGAGAAGACGGTTCCGTTCAAGGTTTCCTAGAAGTCTTGAAAATGCCTTACGTTGGTTGCAATATCTTGTCTTCAAGCCTTGCTATGGATAAGATTACTACCAAGCGTGTCTTGGAGTCTGCTGGGATTGCCCAAGTTCCTTACGTAGCTATCGTTGAAGGGGATGACTTGGCTTCTAAGATTGCTGAAGTTGAGGGGAAATTGACTTATCCAGTTTTCACAAAACCGTCAAATATGGGTTCTAGTGTTGGGATTTCTAAGTCTGAAAATAAAGAGGAACTCCATCAAGCTCTAGAGCTTGCCTTCAAGTACGATAGTCGTGTCTTGGTAGAACAAGGGGTAAATGCCCGTGAAATCGAGGTTGGACTTTTAGGAAACTATGATGTCAAGAGCACTCTTCCTGGTGAAGTTGTCAAAGACGTAGCCTTCTATGACTATGATGCCAAATATATCGATAACAAAATTACTATGGATATCCCAGCTAAGATTAGCAATGATGTGATATCGGTTATGCGCAAGAATGCCGAAACTGCCTTCCGTGCTATCGGTGGACTTGGATTGTCGCGTTGCGACTTCTTCTATACAGATAAGGGAGAAGTTTTCCTAAATGAGTTAAATACGATGCCAGGCTTCACCCAATGGTCTATGTATCCCTTGCTTTGGGACAATATGGGGATTAGCTATCCAGAATTAATCGAGCGTTTGGTTGATCTTGCTAAGGAAAGTTTTGACAAGCGTGAAGCGCACCTAGTGTAAAGACAGGCATAAGGGCGGGAAGAGACTTCTTGCCCCTTTTTAAAGGAGTAAATATGAAACTTACGATTCACGAAGTTGCGCGTCTTGTTGGTGCTAAAAATGACGTATCAGTCTATCCAGATAGTCTGCTAGTCAAGGCAGAGTTTGATAGTCGTTTGATTGCTGAGGGGGATTTGTTTATTCCTCTCAAGGGAGCGCGTGATGGTCATGATTTTATCGAGACAGCCTTTGAAAATGGCGCTGCTGTAACTCTATCAAAGAAGGAAGTCGAAGGGCATCCCTATATTCTAGTAGATGATGTCTTATCTGCTTTTCAAACTCTAGCAGCTAGCTATCTTCAAAAAACAGGTGTAGATGTCCTTGCTGTTACAGGTTCAAATGGAAAGACTACTACCAAGGATATGTTAGCCCATTTGCTTTCTACAAGCTACAAAACCTACAAAACGCAGGGCAACTACAATAACGAGATTGGACTACCTTATACAGTTCTCCATATGCCAGATGATACTGAAAAGTTAGTCTTGGAAATGGGGCAGGATCATTTAGGAGATATCCATCTTTTATCTGAACTGACTCATCCAAAGACAGCTATTGTGACTTTAGTTGGGGAAGCCCATTTGGCCTTCTTTAAGGACCGTTCAGAGATTGCCAAAGGTAAATTACAGATTGCTGATGGAATGGAGAAAGGTAGCTTGCTCTTGGTGCCATCTGATCCCATTGTAGAGGATTATCTACCTACTGACAAAAAAGTGGTTCGCTTTGGCCCAGGTGCAGAACTCGAAATTACAGAATTAACTGAGCGTAAGGATAGCTTAACCTTCAAGGCTAATTTCTTGGAGCAGGCTCTTGACTTGCCAGTAACAGGTAAGTACAATGCGACTAATGCTATGATAGCTTCTTACGTTGCCCTGCAAGAAGGAGTGACGGAGGAGCAGATTGGTCAAGCCTTCCAAAATCTAGAATTGACCCGCAATCGTACCGAGTGGAAAAAAGCTGCCAATGGGGCAGATATCCTATCAGATGTTTACAATGCTAATCCAACAGCTATGAAGTTGATTTTAGAAACTTTTTCAGCTATTCCAGCTAATGAAGGTGGTAAGAAACTCGCAGTTCTGGCGGATATGAGGGAGCTTGGAGAGCAGTCTGTTCAACTTCATAATCAAATGATTTTGAGCATTACACCCGATATTCTTGATACCGTTATTTTCTACGGTGAAGACATTGCTGACTTAGCTCAATTAGCCAGTCAAATGTTCCCAATCGGCCATGTTTACTACTTCAAGAAAACTGCTGAAGAAGACCAGTTTGAAGCTATGGTCAAGCAGGTCAAGGAAAGTCTTGGAGCACATGACCAGATTTTGCTTAAAGGTTCTAACTCTATGAATCTAGCCAAGTTAGTAGAAAGTCTAGAAAATGAGCACAACTGATTTCGCCAAAGCTATTCAGAGAATGTTGGCCATCACTGATACTGGTTTGACCTATACAAAGGATCCTTATGACCGTGAACGTTATGAGGATTTACGTCAGATTTTATGGAGTGTCTTGCAGGATCAAACAGAGCTTGTTCAAGAGGAATTGACTGCAATTTTAAAACCAACAGGTAGCTATGCAACTCCCTTGATGGATGTAAGGGCATGGATTGTTCAAAATCAGAAGGTTTGCCTGGTTAGAGGGCAAGGAGAGGATACTTGGGCATTACCTGGTGGTTTTGGCGAGGTAGGATATTCTCCCAAGGAAAATATCCGAAAAGAAGTTCAGGAAGAAACAGGCTTTTCGGCAGAAGTAGGCTCTTTATTGGCGGTTTTTGATACCAATCGCTTTCAACTTCAGAACAAACAGTATGCCAAGTTCGTCTTTGACTGTCAGTTATTGGATGGACAATTTCAAGAAAATCAAGAAATTGCAGAACTTGAATTTTTTGATATCAAGAATCTCCCACCCCTATCTGAAAAACGAATAACCCAAGAACAAATGGAAATTCTATGGCAGATCTATCAGGGTGAGCGGGAACAATATGTCGATTAGAAGCTTTGTTTTATATTAAGATCGACAGTTTCTTTTACACAAAATTATAAGAAATAAATGTAAGCTAGGCTCTATAAAAATCAGTAAGAGATTGGCTTATATGAAAATGAGGAAAGTTACATGAATTTTTGGGAAGCTTTATTTAGTACGCAGCCGACGGAGCCACCCCAGTTTGACCTTCTTTGGTATGGAAGTCTATTTACCTTATTAGCATTGACTGTGTTTCTGGCCTATCGTTATGGTGAGAAAAAGGCCTGTCAGCGATTTTTCCAGATTTTACAGGCGGTACAGCTAATCCTGCTCTACGGATGGTATTTAGTAAATCAGATGCCTCTAACTGAAAGTCTACCCCTTTATCATTGCCGTTTGGCTATGTTTGTAGTGCTTTTGACCCCGGGTGTCTCTAGAGTCAAGCAGTATTTTGCTGTATTGGGAACCTTTGGAACTTTGGCAGCTTTTATTTATCCAGTGCCAGATCCCTATCCCTTCCCCCACATTGCCATCCTGTCCTTTATTTTCGGACACTTAGCTCTCTTTGGAAATTCCTTGATTTATCTCTTGAAGGACTATGATGCTAGCTTATTGGACTTCAAACGAACCCTAATCATCACATCTTCCCTTAATGCTGTGATTTTTGTGGTTAATCTAATGACGGGTGGAGATTATGGTTTTTTGACAAAACCGCCATTGGTTGGAGACCACGGTCGTCTGATCAATTATCTTGTGGTTACGCTATTCTTGACTTGTGCCATTTATTTAGTCTCTAAAATTTTTCAGACGATCCTTCAGGAACAGGAAGAAAAAAGGTGGAGAATCTGGCAGAAATAAAAAAATATTTTCCCAATCTCTTGACTTTTATCTGAGAATTTTGATACAATAGTAGACGGTATTGTTTACCCCATTTGTAAGGCCCCGGAACCTTTCAAATAACTTGCGGACCGGAACATCCGCCCTGTAAACAAAAACGATATTCATATAGGAGAAATCATGAACAAAACTACATTCATGGCTAAACCAGGCCAAGTAGAACGCAAATGGTACGTTGTTGACGCAACTGATGTACCTCTTGGACGCCTTTCAGCAGTTGTTGCTAGCGTACTTCGCGGAAAAAACAAACCAACATTCACACCACACACTGATACAGGTGACTTCGTAATCGTTATCAATGCTGAAAAAGTTAAATTGACTGGTAAAAAAGCATCTGATAAGATTTACTACACTCACTCAAACCACCCAGGTGGATTGAAATCAATCTCTGCTGGTGAACTTCGTTCTAAAAATGCAGTACGTTTGATCGAGAAATCAGTTAAAGGTATGCTTCCACACAATACTCTTGGCCGCGCTCAAGGTATGAAATTGAAAGTATTCGTTGGAGCTGAGCACACTCACGCTGCACAACAACCAGAAGTTCTTGATATTTCAGGACTTATCTAAGGAAAGGAACAATAAAGTATGTCACAAGCACAATATGCAGGTACTGGACGTCGTAAAAACGCTGTTGCACGCGTTCGCCTTGTTCCAGGAACTGGTAAAATCACTGTTAACAAAAAAGATGTTGAAGAGTACATCCCACACGCTGACCTTCGTCTTGTCATCAACCAACCATTCGCAGTTACTTCAACTGTAGGTTCATACGACGTTTTCGTTAACGTTGTAGGTGGTGGATACGCTGGTCAATCAGGAGCTATCCGTCACGGTATCGCTCGTGCCCTTCTTCAAGTAGACCCAGACTTCCGCGATTCATTGAAACGCGCAGGACTTCTTACACGTGACTCACGTAAAGTTGAGCGTAAGAAACCAGGTCTTAAGAAAGCTCGTAAAGCATCACAATTCTCAAAACGTTAATCAATACGATTATATCAACGTTTCAAAGCACTCAAAAGTTTACCTTATGGGTGCTTTTTTCGTGTTTTTTTGAAAAGTTCACCTCAAAGTTTACCTTATTTTCACCTTATTGTTTTAGAGACTTTAAAGCAAATTCACCAACTGCCATAGGAACTACATTAGAAGTATTTACATAAATCTGTGTTGTTCCTGTGTCACTGTGTGTTAGAGCCTCAGAAATAGCTTCTAAGCTCATTCCTGCTTGTTTAGCAAGCGTTGCTCCTGTATGTCGCAGTTTATGAGGTGTAGCATGTGCCAGCTCTTTATGTCGCTTTCTGATACTTTTCATTTTATTGTTTAGATAGTCAGCATGTAAAGGCTTGTTGATGTTTCCTCTTGTGTCGATATATGTAAAAACAAATTGTTCTGGGTTACTGATGATGCCAAACTTTGCTAGTTCATATTTTTGTTGCTCTTTCCAAGAGGTAAGAAGTTGAAGTAAGTCATTAGAAATAGAGAAAATAGTTTTCTTATTTCCCTTAGTTGATTTTACTTGTCCATATCTATCTAAAGCTTGAATTAGCTGAATCTGTGATTTTGAAAAGTCGATATGTTTCCACTGGAGAGCATATGTTTCTGATTTTCTATCTCCAAGGAAAAAAGTGAGATAGAAAAGGACGTAATCTTTGAGTGAGATTTTATCGTTTTCTAAATCCTCTTTAAAAGCTGAGAACCATTCTTGGAGTTGCTCATGAGTTAAATATAAATCTTCATCACGTTTTGATTCTGCAAGTTGAATTTTTTTAACAGCCTTAATTCGTCTTAAAGTTTTTGCAACTTTATTAGCTTCTATATACTCAAGTTCTTCTGCCCAATCAAAAATGGAAATCACATAGCTACGTAAAGATTTGAAGTTGGCATATTCATTAGCCTTAGATGTCATTAGATTTAGGATAACTTGCTTATTTTGATTTAGAAACTGTATCGTATAGTTTCCAAGAAGTGGTAGTATATGTTTTTCAAAACATGTTTTGGTATTAGCAACTGTTGACCTGTTTGGTGGCTTAGAAGTAGATGTAGTTTGTCCTGCTTTATAAGAGTCCCACCAGATATTGTTATAGAAGTCTGAGAAAAGAATATCTCCTTTTGCTAGTCCTGTAAATTCATTATCTTCTATTTGATTTAACTTGGTAAGCAAGTCTATTTCAGCTTGCCTTGCCTCCTTTCTTGTTTTGAATCTCTTATCGTAGTAATTGCTATTAACAATACCAAGTGGCATTCGTGCATCTATTGGAATGTAGATTTTTAAACGATAAGTACCATTTTGTGTTTTAGTGATAGTCATGATATTCTCCTTGTGTATCGAACCAGAAAATATCATGACTATTATAAAACAAAAATCTTGATATTTCTAGTTATGTAAGTTTAGCCATTGATCGATAGCGTCTTTATGGAATCGAATCGTTTTACCGATTTTGATTTTGGGTAAGCCTTTTACAATCCAAGAATCCAGTGTATTATTTGATATACCTAAATAGCTACAAGCTTGTTGTTTGTTCAAATAGGGACTATCGATACCGCTCTTGTTTAATTGCTCTCTGATTTCTTTATTTATAAGATTAGAGAGTAAAAGTTGAATTTGTTGAATTTGTTCATCTGGTAAGATTACTTGCATAGCTTTTCCTCCATTATACTTCTATTGAAGTATTGTTTGATATGACGTCACTAGTTTCATTAGGAGTATTCGTCAAGGAATTTTCTGATGAAGTTATTTTACTTTTGTCTGTGCTATACCTTCGTGAATCTAAATATTTGGCGAAAAAGTATGTTTTATCTACGATAAGCCTTAATAAGCTCGGATTTTCTTCTCTCGCATATCTAACCAAATGATTAAACTCTGTGAAATTCTTCTTGTCTATCACGTCAATAATAGTTGATAGAAAATCATCGTTGTTATTGTTTATGAGGAATTTGTCTAATTCAAATCCGCATCCGGTCTCTATGTCTTTAATATCGTACTGACTTTTCTCAGGATTCTCTGCGTGGACAAAGTAGTCATACATCCCCTTGGGAGATATAATAGGCTCTACATGGGCAGGCCCCTTTAATTTATCCTTGATGAGTTCAGATACTTGAGAATAACTTTTGAGTGAATCAAAGAAAAAGGCACCATGTTTATGAGCTTTTTTAAGCTCCCCTGTTTTTCTATTAACATCTTTATCGTGCCAAGGGGATAAGATAAAGGGAATATGAAGACCTTCAAGGATTTCTAAATAGTCTTCAGGGGCGCTTTCTCTGTAGAAAAGAAAAGCCCATTTATTGGAACGTTGTTCTTTTGACATATGCAACATACCTCGCTTTCAAATTGTATTACTATCTATAAGGAGATTTAGAAGGGTTCTTTCGGAAGGTGGAAGACGTTTTTTTGATATTTTTGTGATTATTGATTATTGGACTAACGGGGTCGTAGTAACCCGTTAGTCCATATACCAAGCAGACGGGCGCTAGGTGGCGTTCACTTCGTGCGCCATAGCGCCCGTCCTATCATTTACGTCTTGTTCCGATAAAGTAGAAGTCCATGCCCTTTCTTTCAGGTCTTGAAAAATAATAGTCAGGATTGCGACTAGAAATTTCTTCACTGATGATTGTTTCTAAATCTTTTAGAATTCTAATGGCTTGTTGAGATTTGGGGACAGGAATAATCAAGGTTGTGCTTTCCTCTCGTATATCTACAACCACTTTCTGAATCGCTTTATTGAACTGTCTGTTGATAAGGTTGTATCTCTTTACATTTCCTTGCTCGCTTGTGCTTACCGTTTCTGAGTGTTCTCTTTGAATCAGAAAAAGACGAAGAGAAAAGGTCTGTATGATGGATTTAAAGAGGTTAATTATTCTATCTTCACTCTGGCGTATCTTGATTTCATAGCCAAGCAATCCAAAGAATAAGAGAAGGGACAAGAAAGAAATAGATGAGCTGATAAAGTGAAGTAAATTCAGGAAGTCAAACAGAGATGTGAAATAGATACTGTTTTCCAAGGGATTCATTCCAAGCCTCAATAAGATTGAAATAAGCATAGATAGGATTCCTACTATAAAAAGGGTAGTTGCTGGATGTATGGTTTTTTGAAAATTCGTTTTTTTCATAGTCTATAAAATTCCTTTCGTGGTGTAATAGGTGGGGCAGAGGAGGGGGAGAACTTGATAGGGATGTTCGTTATCAATGATTTGAATTAAGCCAGTTCCTTTTCCGATTGGAATAACAATGCCTTCTGGGTCAAGGTTGGGAAACAAAAACTGTGTGGTCTTTTTATTAATGTTTCCAATTTGTATCAGAACATTTAATTGTTCTCGAACAGAAACTGGTATGGTAGTATGGTCAAAGCGTTGACTGACTAGAAGTAAATGAACTCGTGTGGCTCGTCCCAGTAACGCGATTTGAGACAATAAAGAGAAGAAGGAATCTTTTATGGTTTTATTGACCCCTTCTGACAAGGCAAGGACTTCATCAATGACAATAGTCAAGTGCTTAAACTCATATCGTGGATTTTCAAATAAAATCCCTTGCCTTTTATGGATGAGTGTCAAACACTGGCTCAAACTTTCGTTAATTTCTGACACAAAATCAGACTTAGAACGGTTTTCATGGGGATGAATGACAGGGATTTGGTGTTCTCTTGACCAACGTGATGGTGTATCAAATTTAGGGTCAATGATAATCAAGTCTGAGAAGTTTCTGAGGACACTTAAAAGGTATGTAAGCGCATAGCTTTTCCCACTACCTGAATTTCCTGCAATCGCAAGTGATGTTACCTTATCATAGTTAATGGTTAGATTTTTCATGATAGGAATATTATTGCCCTTTAGAGATGAGGCAAATGTTTCAAGGTCTGGAATAACCAAGCGTTCCGAAACTCCTCTTTTCCATGGGAAGAATAAGCCTCGCTGAACATGAATATCCTCTGCCTTTAATGCGACAAAGTAAGCCGAATTTTGCTTTAGTAATGTATACTGTGGATATAATGATGCATTAGCAATTAAGAAAATCTTCTGATACAAGTCATCATCAATGATAAAGCCACAAGGAAGGCGAGGGACAAAGATAAAACCGTCTTCTTTGACAAGAATGTTAAAAGAGTTGGTGTAGGATGTTTCACCCTGTAAGACAGAGCCCAAACCCATATTTAGGCTCTGCAACAGGTATTGTTCCAACTCTCTTTGTGTGAGAGTTGAAACCATTAGTTCACCTCTTTCAATCCGTCAGCTTTGAAGTAGACATTGTAGTTAACTTCGCATGCCATTAGACTTTCAAATGAAACCAGAGATAGGTAGTCTGGTAGTTCAGGTGCTTCTGTAAATTTCACTTGAAAAGGAGGGAGACCTTTTTGTCCAAACCAAGCTTTATAAGCGACAATTTCCCCTGTCGGTTTATTGTTTTCGTACTTTTGTTGGGGTTCGAGTTCGTCACTCAGTAAGTAGATAGGAGCGTTGAGGTCAACGTATTGTTCTGCTATTTTATTTGAGTAACCGCTTTTGCGGTGTTGTGGTTTGATTTTCATATGATTATACCTTTCTATATGAAGCTTAAAAAGTGAAAAGGGACAAGCTCGGTTTCATGTCATGAGCTGGACAGTTCTTTATTTATTCTTCAAGTTTTTCCCTCAGAAGTTTGAGTGATTTTTCTAGCCTTCTTTTGACTGTTTTGTCACTGAGGTGAACTTCTTCAGCTAATTGAGTAAAATTCTTATCTTCAAAGAAGTAACCATAGATAATGCTTTGTACGATATCGTCAAACTTATCAATTGTCTGATAGACTATTTGGATATCTTCTTGATAAATGAGCATTTCAAGAGGATTGGAGTGTCTGAAGTCATCTGGTAGAAAGTCAAGCATTTCTTTCCTCTTATAGATGAAGTTGAGGCTGAGTTTTCCATGATACCTGTCTTTCCTTTCTGCGTTATCGAATGGTAATGATAAAAGATGGACAACTCTTTTCCAGTTGTCACGTTCAGCCGCTTCCTTAATTTTTTTTCTCTTCGGATAGCGACCTTGTCAGGTTTGGGTTGTTTTGAATTTTCTTTTGCCATGATTCTTTACCTTTCTTATGGACAAAAATAGTTAACGTGTTCTTGCTCGGTTTAACATCATGAGCTGGATGGCTGTTCTTGTTTATAAGGAGATTTTTTGGGAGTTTTCGGACTAAAAAGTGAAAAAAGTTCAGAAAAAACAAAAAATCCCCCACAACACTTGTGGGGGGAGGGTAGGGCAAAGATTTGTAACTGAAATTTAACTTGACAGAATCTTGATTTTGGAGTATAATTCCCTTTAGGGAATAAACAATTGAAAATAAATTTTTTTTTATGAATAAATTGGTGTTTGAGGTGAAACCTCATTATTCTTATAATTCGTGTATACGAATTATAAGTTTGAAGTAGGAGAGATTCCCGCGTTTTAGGAATTTTTGACTAAGCCTCAGGCTTTTTTTTTATAAATTTTAACTATTCTCACATTATGATGTTGTCCTGTTTGTTTTCTTAACAAATGTTGCATTTAAGGGTATTATAGGAATGATAATATAAACTAGGAAAATGTTGTTTTTAAAGTACTTTAAAATTAGATGAAATAAGCGGTGCCCCAACTACTATTGAAGAGAAATACTACATAAAATAGTTTTAAAAAACTGTATAATATGATAAAATAGGACTATAAAATTATCAAAAGGAGTTTATATGATGGAATCAAACGCACAAGGCCATGGCGCCATCAAAAAAGCGGTTATTTCAACGCTTGCAATCTCGGCTCTTGGGGTAACTACTGGGGTATCTGCTAATGAGACTGAGGTAGCAGTTAATGAGCCAGCAACAAAAGTAGTTGCCAATAACGAGGTTGTTGCTAAAGTTCCTACTCAAGCTGATGTTGATAAGGCTAAGGCTGAGTCAGACAA
>NZ_JAPVZN010000012.1:0-40754 GCF_041432385.1 Streptococcus sp. 27098_8_91 | reverse complement strand
CATTCACACCGCCTTCGAACTCTGGACTTTCTGCCTTAGCTCCTTCCTCACCATTGACACCGCCTTCGAAGTCTGAAGTGTCTGACTTAGCTGCTTCTACTGTATTCACACCGCCTTCGAAGTCTGAAATTTCATGAACCGCAGCTTCCCCTTTTGAAGTTTCCACTGGAATATATTCTGGAACTTCATGGACCGCGGCTTCTTCGCCGTTCACACCACCTTCAAAAGCTGGCACATCATGAACGGCTGCTTCGGCACCATTGACTCCACCTGCAAATTCCGGAACTTCGTTAATAGTTCCTGGTGGATTTTCTTCAACCTCTATTTCTGGAATTTCATGAACGGCTGCTTCCTCGCTGTTCACACCACCCTCGAAGTCTGAGACTTCATTGACTGCTGCTTCAGCACCATTCACACCGCCTTCAAATTCTGGGACTTCGTGAATAGTTCCTGGTGGATTTTCTTCAACCTCTATTTCTGGAACTTCATGAACAGCTGCTTCTTCGCCGTTCACACCACCTTCAAAGGCTGGCACGTCATGAACGGCTGCTTCCTCACCGTTGACGCCACCATCAAAGGCTGGATCCTCATGAACTGTACCTTCACCATTGACTGCACCTGTAAATTCTGGGACTTCATGAATTTCTGCTTTTGCTCCATTTTTACCACCAGGGACTCCTGCACCTTCAAGACTTACAGGCAAATTATGCATGCTCTCAATTGCACCATCAATGATTTCTGTAATTTCTTGACCAATATCTTCCTTGTTAACTGCGAAAAGCAATGTTTTTGTATCGTATTGCGTCAAGAATGTTGCAAAATTACCATTTTCCAGTTTAAGAACTGGTGGCCGATTCACCAATACTTCAGAATCAAATTCTAAAGCAATGACATTTTTGCTCATCTCCACAGCATTTTTCACAGTTGCTTTTGTTGGAGCAATTCTATCCTTACTTAAGAAATCCCAATTGAATTTCTTATAAGACAGGGTATATTCGTTTTGGTTGTTATCTGCATGCTCATAAAGCAAACCAAATTCACCATTTCCAAGATCTTGCAAGGAGTTATAAGCAAATTTACCACTTTGAATTGGATTGTGCTTGAGCCAAGTCAAATCACCGTTAGCTTCTACTTGTGCCAAATGTACCAAACCATTGTAACGTCCTGGTCCACCTGCGTTACTGAGGATGATATATTCCTTACCATTTTGCACAGTGTGAATAGCAGACATTTGAACGTAGACATCTTTGACATCTGCATAGCGCTTCACATCTTTTTCCCAAGTTGCTCCACCATCTTTACTTGTAGCAACTTGAAGATCACCTGTCAATCCACGCATGAAGAGTTTGAGATCTCCATTATTTAACTGAACTACGGTTGACTCCGTATTTTGAGCACCTGGATTATTCATGGTTGAAGAGTGAATTGTTTGGTTACCTACTGGACGGTTGTCATTAACAGCTTCTCCTGCATTCCAAGTTTCACCATGGTCATCTGAGTAAATGACACGTGAAGACTGAGAACCACTTAGATAGGATACGTTATTTGTCGTGTAGGCAGGGATAACAAGACGCCCTTTGTGAGGCCCTGAATGCAAGGCAATACCTGTACCAGGGCCAGTACCTAAGAAGTGCATCCAATCCTTACGAATGCCGTATGTTATATCTTTTGGTGCAGACCAAGTTTTACCATCGTCATCACTATAAGACATCCAGAGATAGTTGGTATTTGAAACCCTAAAGATATTCTTGTCACTATACTCAAAGTAGATATTACCGATAAGTTCTTCACCTTTGTAAAGGTCACCCTTATCACTGTATGCTGGCTTCTTAGGATCCACTACAACACGGTATTCTGTCTTTCTATTTTCAGGGTCGAAAACTTCACCATTTTCACGAATTGTATAGCGTCCTGCATCACCTTGTTTGTACAAGATTTGGTAAACCTTGTCACCAATTTGCTCATAGGCTTGTGGTGCTTTTCCTGGTAAATCTCTGACAGCTTCACCTTCTACGAACATATCAAAAATAGAGAAGATTCGCTTAGTTTTCGGATCTTGGACTAGGGCCATGTCAATATTGACTGGTGATCCCGCATGAGCTCTTCTGGCATTCTCATTATCACGAGGATTTGAGATGACAATTCTATCTCCCCATGTTTTACCCTTATCATCACTACGACGAACAACCATACCGATATCGCCCCAGTCAGAGTGATGCAAGCGTCTCTCATCTGCACCAGCAATCAAGGTTCCTTTATCCGTTTTCAGCAAGGCTGGAATACGGTAGCTTGCGATACCATCTTTATTTGGCTTGCGGTTCTCACCACCTTCAAAAACATCCAGTTTATCAGTAACTTCTGCTCCTTCAGGAAGTTTCTTCTCCAACTCTCCTCTTTCAAAAAGTTGGCTACGTTTTTTAACTTCTTCTGGAGTAAGAGTACGATCATAAACCGTTAGATTACGGACTTTAAGATTAGCACCCCAGAAGTTTTTGCCTGTACGTTTTGTTGTACCGATTTGTACATGATTAACATCTGGCATGTCTTGGATGAAACGACCAGACTGAGGACTTGTTCGCGACAAGACACCATTTACATAGACGCGAACTTGACCTTTTGGTTGGTCTGCATTTGGTCTTTCAACTGTAAAGGTTACTGAGTTCCACTCACCTGGCTTAATCTTCAAAGGAGCAGTTTTATAATCACCATAGAATTGGTTTCCATTTGCATCACGACCTTCAACGATAGCTGTGTTATCAAGGATGGCCATAGTGAAATACTCATTTACTTTAGTATCACTGGAAACTGAGAAGAGGTTATAAAAACGTGGAGCAGATGCATCTGGCTTAAACTCCATATGAATGGTCGCATTTTGAAGTTTTTTAAGCTTGTCGAGCTCCTCTTTCATGTCAACTCTTTGACCGTTTGAAGGATTGGTTTCAACATCTTCCTTCTCTATAACAGTATTGGCATTTTCCAACTCTCTGGCATAAAAGTCACGCGGAATGTTTCCAACTTCTTCTTCGTCTTCACTCTCTGTAGCTGGAGTTTCGTTTGATGCTTCTGTTTCTGTTGGTTTTTCAGACCCTGGGTTTGCTTGCAACTCTTCACGGCTCACTTCTGTTCCACTATTATTTACTGTGGTTACTTGGTCTGCAAGCTCCTTATCGAGATTCGTCAGACTTCCTGTCTCTACTTCCTTAGACAATTCTGGCAAAGATTGCCCCGCTGTTTCACCATTCGTTGATGGCGCCTCTTGAGCAAAAGCCGGTGAAGCACCAAAAACAACTGCTCCAATGACTACTGATGCCGCTCCAACTGCAAATTTTCGAATTCCGTACCTCTGTTTTCTATCAAAATCTCTCTGATTCATGTTTTCCCTTCCGTTATTTTAAAAAATAAAGCGCTTTCTTTTTTGCTTAAAATTTTTAGCCTTTCAGACTAGCTGCAAATAAGAAACTGTATTATTGAATGGAATTGCCATTCTTTGTAAATGAAATGCTGTTGCACTTTTATAAACTCTATGTTAAAAGATTCGCAACTAGCTATACTCCTTTCACTTTTTATTTTAACCATATTATATAATAAATATTCTAAATTTTAGACTTTATAATCTATAATAGATTCTACTTTCAAAGATATTTAGAAGTTTCAAACTACCTGAAACTACTTTCTCATTATCTGGGTCACATAAAGAAAAGCCTGTAGTTCATTCGAAACTACAGAGCTTTTTTTCAATTTTTAGTGACCAAGATAGGTAAAGGGAATCTTACTGCCACACAACCAATTGTATACTTGATCATTGACATGGACGTTCATAGCTTCGTGTGCATATTCAGGCATCAGGCGATAACTCTTCTCACAAGTCAAACGATTGTAGATAGCAAACTGGGTGATTGGATAGCAGACATCGTCATCTAATCCTGTTATCATTCTCACCTCACCTTTTATTCGATGTGCAAGATTTTTTACATCGATATAAGCTAAGGTTTCCATAATTTGCTCCTCAGTTTCGTGGAAAGGATCATGGAACTTAAAGTAACGGAAAAGCTCATCATAGGCTTCACTGGTATTTCCAATCTCCAATACGCGTCTAAAGTCTGACAAGAATGGATAGATAGCAACTGTACGCTTGATACGTGGATTTAGCCCCGCAGCCACTAGAGCTAGTGCCCCTCCTTGAGAAGCTCCATAGCTTGCTAATTGCCCCTCATCCACTTGTGGGAAGCTAGCGACAATTTCAATCAATTGATAAATATCTAGATAGACATCCTTATAGAAGAGTTGCTCTTTTCCTTCTACTGCACCACGAATGATTTGGCCCTTAACCGTATTTCCGAGTGGTGAGCGCAAGCCATCTTGTGAGTATCCAGATTGTCCACGAACATCCATCGATACGACACCATAACCAGCTACTGTAAAGGCTAGCATATCTGTCCAATCCCAGCAACGCCCCATATAGCCATGGAAGTGGAAAATGACAGGTACTTTCTTTTCTGATTTTGGTAAGACTATACGCGCATAAACAAGGCCATCACGGGTACCTTTAAAGCTTAACTCATAACACTTCACATTGGGAATATGAAAGTTTCGTTCTTCTAATTGATAGTCCGATAAAGCCGAAACCTTATCAATCTCCCCATCCCAAAAAGCATCAAAATCATGAGGAACTTCATCCCTTCCTTGGTATGTTTTCATTTCTTCTACTAATGCTGGATTTCTCATAAAACCCTCCTTAATTTTGTAACCGCTACCATAACTCTAGCACATAAAGGAAGGCAATGCAAGACTGATATTTTAAATAGAAAGTGATTTTAATTTTGAAGATTCATAAAAGCTTATCTGAAAGTAGTTTTATCCATTCCATTCTGTATAAATTCAATACACTTTCAAAGAATAACAGCTTCTTTGGTCTCTCCTCCAAGAGTCATTGAAGACTTGTCTTATACTCAAATCCAAACTACATCAGCTTTATCTACAACCTCAAAGCCGTGCTTTGAGCAACCTGCGGCTAGCTTCCTAGTTTGCTCTTTGATTTTCATTGAGTATTAGCATGTTTTCGGGTATATCGTTGTCTATCTTTAAACTAATGTTCTTTTACAAAAATAAAAAAGTTTCATAATCTTAATAGAATTATTCTACCAAGATTACAAAACTCTTTCTTATTTCAAATCTTTTTTATAGCGTTCCAACTCTGCTTGGTTTGCCCAAACATAGTGACCTGGACGAATTTCTACCATAGAAGGCTTATCAGTTTCATAGTCATGTTGATCTGGATCATAGACTTTCAAAACTTTTTTACGTTCCAAGATTGGGTCTGGAATAGGAACAGCTGATAGAAGTGCTTGCGTATATGGATGAACTGGATTATTAAACAATTCTTCAGTTTCAGCCACTTCAACAATAACACCCTTATAAATTACCGCGATACGATCAGAGATGAAACGAACTACTGACAAATCGTGGGCGATAAAGAGATAAGTCAATCCTAATTCCTTTTGGAATTTCTTGAGCAAGTTCAAAACTTGGGCACGTACTGAAACGTCCAAGGCTGAAATCGGCTCATCCGCAATAACGAAGTCAGGTTGCATAACCAAGGCACGAGCAATCCCGATACGTTGACGTTGTCCACCTGAAAACTCATGTGGGTAACGTGTCAAGTGTTCAGCCAAAAGTCCCACTTCACGAATGATATTTTGAACTTTTTCTTTTCTTTCTTCTTCATCTTTAAATAAATGGTGGTTATAAAGACCTTCAGAAATGATATAGTCAACCGTTGCACGTTCATTCAAACTTGCAGCAGGGTCCTGGAAAATCATTTGGATACGACGAATTAATTCCGAAGCTTGTTCACGTGATTTTTTACCATTAATTTTTTGACCTTCAAAGATGATATCACCTTTGCTGGTATCATTAAGACCGATGATAGCACGACCAATTGTTGTCTTACCACTACCAGACTCTCCAACAAGTGAGAAAGTTTCTCCTTTGTTGATAAAGAAGTTCGCATTTTTAACAGCGACAAACTTTTTGCTTCCTTCACCGAAGGAAATTTCTAAGTCTTTAATTTCTACTAATTTTTCAGACATTTCCTTCCTCCTAGTCCTCAAGATGTGTAAAGCCCATCTTTTCACGAATCTTGTCGTGTAAATCTGCAATCACCGCTGGTTTTTCAACTTTTGGAGCTTGTTCATGAAGCAACCATGTCTTAGCCCAATGAGTATCAGATACTGCAAACTGAGGTGCTTTTTCCTCGAAGTCAATCTTCATAGCATAATCTGAACGAAGAGCAAAAGCATCTCCCTTCAATTCAGTATAAAGCGATGGAGGTGTTCCAGGGATTGAGTACAATTCACCTTTGTCATCCGCAAGTTGAGGCAAGCTTGACAAGAGGCTCCATGTATATGGATGACGTGGGTCGTAGAAGATTTCTTCAACAGTACCATACTCAACGATTTCACCAGCATACATAACCGCTACTTTATCAGCAATACTTGCTACGACACCTAGGTCGTGGGTGATAAAGATTGTTGTAAAGTGGTATTCGTGTTGAAGTGACTTCAACAAATCAATAATCTGTGCCTGAATGGTCACGTCAAGAGCTGTTGTCGGCTCATCACAGATAAGAATGTCTGGACGACAAGCAAGAGCAATCGCGATAACGATACGTTGACGCATTCCCCCAGAATATTGGAAAGGATACTCGTCAAAACGTTTCTCAGAATCTGGAATACCAACTTTATTCATATAGTCGATAGCCAATTCTTTAGCTTCTTGCGCAGTCTTGCCTTGGTGTTTAACAATAACTTCTGTGATTTGACTTCCGATTGTCTTGATGGGGTCTAGACTGGTCATCGGATCTTGGAAGATAGTTGCAATCTTCGCACCACGAATACTTTCCCATTCTTTATTAGATGTAAGGCTGGTCAATTCTTGGCCACGGTAATTAATACTACCTCGTGCAATACGACCATTTCCTTCCAACATTCCTGTGAATGTTTTTGTCAAAACTGATTTACCTGAACCTGACTCTCCAACTAAAGCGAGAACCTCTCCCTCGATCAGATCGATGGAGACACCTCGAATAGCTGTCAAAATCTTGTCACGAACATCAAATTCCACGACAATATCTTGAGCAGTCAAAATTACATTTTTTCCTTTTATCATGTCTACTCCTATCTATGTGTACGTGGATCACTAGCATCCGCTAGGTTCTGACCAACTACGAACAGTGACAAGGATACCAAGACCAAAGTTGTCAATGGAATCCAGAAGAGGTAAGCATTGGTTGTTACGTTCTGAGAATAATCCGAAATCAAACGTCCCAAACTTGGTACTGTGATTGGCAAGCCGAGTCCAAAGAATGACAGGAAGGCTTCATATGAGATAAATGCAGGAAGCATTTGTGATGTAGTTGTAACAATAACAGAAACCAATTGAGGCATGATATTTTTAATAACAATCTTATGGGTTGGTGTTCCCAGTGTACGTGAAGCAAGGTTGTACTCCAAATCACGGTAACGCATGATTTGGATACGAATCATATAAGCAATACCAATCCAAGTAGTTACACTCATGGCAAAAATCAAGTTCCAGAAACCTGCACCGATAGAGTAAGTCAAAACAATAACGATCAAAAGTGAAGGGATGTTATTGATAACGTTATAAACTTCCATCATGATACGGTCAACTGATTTTGAAATACCCCAGATTCCGCCGACAATAACACCGATAACAACGTTTATAAAGGTCGCAATTACGGAAATCAAGATAGAGTTACGTGCTCCAAACCAGACACCGTCAAAGAGAGATTTACCATTACTATCTGTACCAAACCAATGTTCAGCATTTGGCTTAATGTAACGAGCGCTAAAATCATTTACCTTACTTACATCATTGAAGTCAAAATCAGAAAACATTGGATAGATGAAACTCATCAATACGATGGAAATCAAAATACCAAGCATGATGATTGTTGATTTTTTCTTCAAAAACTGTCTAAAGACAGAACCCCAATATGAGTAGGCAGGAGCATCAATTGCTTCAGAGGCAAAATCATCTCGTTTTACAAATTGAAATTTATCATTACTAATCGTAGACATTATTTGCCTCCTTTCTCTGTCAATTTAATACGTGGGTCAATAATAGTCATCCAAATATCTCCAATCAAGTAAGAGAAAATTGAAACACATGTAAAGATGAAGACCAGACCAACTACCATATTGTTGTTTGATGCTTTTACAGAGTCAATCAACATTTTACCCATACCTGGGAAGGCAAAGACTGTTTCAGTAAGAGTTGCTCCACCAATAACACCAATAATTGAGCCTGGGATACCAGAAACGAGTGGTACCATAGCGTTTTTAAAGATGTGTTTGTTAGAAATTTCTTTTTCAGAAAGACCTTTAGCTCGAGCAAAACGGACAAAGTCTTGAGATTGTAAGTCAATCATGTAACGACGAATCCAGATAGCTAGACCAGGTGCTCCAAGTAAACCAAGAATGACTGATGGAAGGACATAAGATCGCCAATCGCCAGCACCCAAGATTGGGAATGAGTCTGGGAATCCGATAGAAGAACCAATCAAACGAATGATATAAACTAGAGCAATCGTTGGGAGGGCCATCAAGAAGGTCAAAGTACCTGTAGATAGGCTGTCAATCCAAGTATTCTTGAAACGAGCCATTGCTGAACCAAGAGGAACTGCAATCGCATATGAAATCGCAAGACCAATCAAACCAGTGATAGCAGAACTTGCAATCATTGATGGGTATTGATAGTTGCTCTCAGTAGCTGTATATGGATCATCTTTACCGTAGTTGGCTACTTCACGAGCATCAGCTTGACTCGGAGATTTATAAGTTCTTGAGTAAATATTAACTGATGATGTTTTCTTACCAGTTGGGAATTGAACTTCAGAAGTCTTCGTTTGTCCTTGTCCTTGTGTAATAACTTGAAGAACAGGAGTATTGGCATAAGTTGGATAAGAATCTCCTAGGTTCAAGTTGACAAAGTTTTGGTGGACAAATGGGAACTGACTATTGAAGTACAAGAGGTATTTATGTTTAGTACCTGAACCCACAAGAGACCAACCGATAGCAGGGTCATTCTCAAAGCGCAAATAACGCTCTAAGTTAGGATTCTCAGGGTCTTGGATCTTGTTTGTATGGTCAATATCAAGCAAGTTTGCATAGAATTTGAACACACGCTCAAAAATAGGAATTTCACGTGTAGCGTAGAATTGTCCACTCTCTGTAAACTCACCTAGAGTCCAACCATTTCCAAGTTGTTGGATATATTTTTCATAGATTGCTTTATTTGTATCATTTGCATCTACTGTAACAGAAGAGTCAATGCTACTAGCTTTTTCCTGCAACTCTTTCGTATCGTAATATTCGATATAACCCATACGCTCAAAGACAGTATTTTCATAGTTATCTCGTTTATCAGCCGTTGTCGCAATTTTATTGTAGTTAGTATCTTGTTTGAAGATCAACTTCCGTGGAACCATCGTATAGATGATTGTGTAAATCAAGGTCGTTACTAAGAAAATAGAAACCAACGACCGCAAGATACGCATAAAAACATATTTTTTCATATTATTTCCTTTAAAATCCCAAAAGAACCTTCTCCTTTAGGAGAGAAAGTTCTGATGAGCATTATTTATTTCACATGACTCGCTAACTCTTTTTGAGCTTTTTCATTTGATTCAGCTTTTTCTTTGAGCCATTTTTCACGAGCTTCTTTGTACTCTTTGGTTGTTACAGTGTTTGCTTGCAATTGAAGATATTTGAAGTAAACATCTGAACCTTTATCACCTGATTGAGTATATGATGCTGAGAATGGAACAACACGAGAGATAACAGGAGCTGCTCCTGAAGATGACATAGCTGGAAGGAATAGTGAGCTATCTGTCAACCAAGCTTGAGCTGCTGCATATTTCTCATAACGTTTATTAAGATCGGTTGTTTCACTAGCTGCATCATCAACTAATTTATCATAATCTTTCAAACCAACTTGAGCAACCGCTGGGTTTGATGGATTATCATAGCCCATGTAGGACTTAGTTGTTTCACTGTTATCTGTTTTTAGAATATCAAGGTAAGTTGATGGATCAACATAGTCTGGGTTCCATCCAACGGCACCTGAAAGATCCCAGTCTTCAGCCGAAGCGTTTGCAGCATAATACGTAATATTATTCAACTCATCTTTTGTTACTTGTTGAATGTCAATGACTACATTTTCTTCACCAAGAACTTTTTCAACAGATTGTTTAAAGGACTGAATACGAGCAATGTAGCTCTTAGCAGTTTGGTCAACAGGAATATCCAAGTGGATTGGGAATTTCACGCCATCTGCTTCCAAAGTTTTCTTAGCTTTAGCAAATTCTGCTTTCGCTTTATCAGCATTGTAAAGACCATCTTGGCCATCTGCAAAGTTTACATCTTTCCATTCATCACCATAAGAAACAACTTTCTCAGTAACCAAGTCACCAAAGGTTTTCTCACCTGCAGAAACAAAGTCTGGTTTTACAAAGAGGTTACGAACAGCAAGCTTCGCCCCATCTTCACCATTAAGTTGAGCAGAGTATGATGTCCGATCAAACGCAAAGTTCAAAGCTTGACGGAAGTCTTTGTTAAGAAGTGCTTTCTTAGTAGAAGTCTTTTCTTCGTCAGTTGTTTTTGATGTATATTTATAGCTTTGACGGTCAATATTAACTCCCAAACCAGCAATACCAGATCCTTGTGGAGTATAGTAAATATTGTCTTTATATGTTTCTGCTATTTTAGAATAATTTGAACTTGTTGGGAAGAGACGGGCGTAGCTGTATGCACCACTTGTAAAGTTACGCTCAAGTGACTCTTGGTCTGAACCATCATAGAATGCAAGTGTCACAGTGTCTAAGTGAACATTATCTTTATCCCAATATTGCTCATTCTTCACAAAATCAACAGAAGACTTAGCAGTCAACCCTTTAAGTAAGAAAGGACCATTGTAAAGCAATGATGTTGGATCTGTTGACTTACCAAAGTCTGAGCCTTTTGATTTTTCAAACTCTGCATTCAAAGGCCAAAAGATTGCGTAAGACATTTTAGAGTTCCAGTATGGCTCTGGTTTGTTCAATGTGTACTGAAGAGTGTAATCATCAACAGCTTTTACACCAACAGTTGAAAAGTCAGTTGACTTTCCAGCCACATAATCTGCCAAACCTTTTACAGAATCTTGAGCAAGATACAATGCTTCTGATTTCTTATCAGCTGCGTGTTTCAAACCTGTAACAAAGTCATTTGCAGTTACTTCTGCGTATTCTTCACCATCAGATGTGAGCCATTTTACACCTTTACGAATCTTATAAGTGTATGTCAATCCATCTTGAGACACTGACCAGTCTTCAGCGACTGCAGGAGTAAGGTTACCATACTTATCATTTGTAAAGAGTCCATCAATACCATTTGAAGTGACAACTTTTGTACTTTGTTTACCAGAGATAAGATAGTCCAATGTTTCTGGATCAGCAGTGTATACATAACCATATGCCTTTGGTGCTTCAGCATTTGATGTTTTTGAAGAACCGCAAGCCGCGAGAACACCTGTTGCAAGTAGCGCAACGCCTGCTACTGCAAAAATACGACTTTTTTTCATATTTATAAACTCCTCGTTTTAAATTGTGGATATTGAAAATTATACCACAGTTTTTTTAAAAAGTAAACGAATTTTCAGAATATTTTGTCGCATACCTTTTGCAAGCAGGAAAACTTACATTTTCAGAAAAGAAACTATTGACGAGATTTAATTTAAAAGGTATAATAATAAAAGTTAAGGCGGTATAGCCAAGTGGTAAGGCACGGCTCTGCAAAAGCTTGATCGTCGGTTCAAATCCGTCTACCGCCTCTATATTATCCAAGGCTCCTACAGGAGTCTTTTCTTTTTTACTACTAAAAAAGCTTTATCAGTTCTACTCTGATAAAGCTTTTGTTTTATTCTGTTTCTTCTTCTGATTCGAGTGCTTGGATTTGAACCTTAAGCTTGGTTACACGTCCATTTTTGACTTTGTCATTAGTCAATGTAATATGTTTGTTGGTACTTTCCAATTCATAGCTAAGTTTTTCAGTTGTTGGAATAGTCCCGACACCCGTCAAATAATAACCAGCGATTGTATCTACATCATCACTTTCAAGTTCAACATCGAAATAACTATTGAAGTCGTTCAAGTTCATCGTACCTTGAACAATGTAGGTATTCTCACCAATAGTGTGAACATAAACCTCAGCACGGTCAGTTTCGTCGTCAATCTCTCCGACAATCTCCTCAAGGAGATCTTCTAGTGTAACTAGACCAGCCATACCACCATACTCATCCAAAAGGATTGCCATCTGTCTTTGAGTGTTTCTGAACTCTTTTAATAAATCATCCACAAAAATCGTTTCAGGTACAAAGAGTGGATCTTGCAAAATTCGCTTCCAGACGATATTGTCAAACCCACTGACAAAGGCTTCTTTAAGGAGGCTCTTGGTGTGAACCAAACCAATGACATTATCCTTGTCTCCATCATAAACAGGAATACGAGAAAAGTTCTGTTTCAAGATACTTTGGATAATGGTTTGAGTATCATCCTGAATATCTACCATAAAGGCATCTGTTCGGGGAACCATGACTTCACGTGCCATGAGCTCGTCTAGCGAGAAAATCCCTTGTAACATTTCAATTTCATCAGCATCCAAGGTTTCTTCACTCTTAGACAACATGTACTCAATCTCATCACGAGTCATTTTTTCATCTGCATCGTCAAATGTCATCGGTGTCAATTGACTCAAGAGATTAGTTGATGCTGAGAGCATCCAAACGAAGGGACTCACAATCTTACCAAGTCCAATAATAAACGGTACTGTTCGGATAGCCAAGGCATCCTTAAGATTTAGAGCAATTCGCTTAGGATAAAGCTCACCAAAAACAATAGAAATATAGGTCAAGAAAGCTAATGATAAGAAGCTAGCTACCGCATAGGCAGTTTCGCTATTTCCCATCCAAGAGGCGATCAACTCTCCAAGTGAATCTGCTAGTTTAGCCCCTGACAAGATCGTAATTAAGGTGATACCAACTTGAATGGTTGATAAAAAGTGATTAGGGTTTTCAAGCACCTTTAGCAAACGGATATAGCGTTTATCTCCCTCTTCAGCTTTTTGCTCAACACGTGAACGACTAAGTGAAACCATGGCCATTTCTGTTGCAGAGAAAAAGGCATTTAAAAAGGTCAAAACAACTAATAAAACAAATTGCAGTAACAAATCCTGACTGCTCGGGTCTTCCATTTTCCTTCTCCTAAAAAGTATAATTGAAACCATTATACCATATTTTCCAATTTTTACACATTAATTTTCAATTTCTATGATAAAGGGGCGCTGAATAGAGAGCTGCAATCCAAGTCCTGACACCCTAGCTCAAGCCTTGTGAATCTTCAAAAAGGCTCTTTAAAATCAGAAGAGCAAAAAACAAGCAATCGTTTCTACAGTTCATGACTAATAAAAAACGAGGTTGGGATTTTTCCTCAACCTCTTGATCAATTAGCTATTTTTTGTGACTGTGACCTCACCTGTTCGGTAATCTAACTGAATTCCCTTTTGGACATTTGGAATAACGACATTAAACTCCAACTCCCCATCAGAGGACTTGGCTTCAATATGAGAAGCTGACGGCACCAAATCTTGCTCAGTAGCATAGAGTAATGTTACGCGGTAACGCACTCGTTTGTTTTGATCTAGAGCTTTTCGAACCAGACTTTCATAATAGTTTTGGCCTGTAGAATCTTCTGCACGCGCTTGGTTGGCCCAAGCTGTCTGTACGGCAATGTTTTTAGGATTGCTAGTAGAAGCATCAAAGCCATCTAACCCACCGATTAAGGCATAGCCCAACAAATGCCCTCTATCGACCGCATGGTTGTAACTTCCCTTTAGATTCTTAACCTGATGCCAACCCGCAGGCGTCCAAGATGTTGAACCATTCCCAGTCTCTTCACGATCTTTGTACTGTCTTGTCGCTTTTGACATGAGGGCGTTAGCGACAGTTGGAACCGTCTCCCCACCTACAGTTTTTGTCTTGTTATCGGCATAGGGTTTACCTGAAACCTTTGCGTCTAGATTAGTCTTATTCCCATTGACGATAAAGGCTCCCGCTCCATTCCATTCAAGAGAACCCTTAATTTGTTTTTTGATAGAATCTGTCAGGACACTTTCAGCTAATTCTTGACTTGGAGCATCCGATGCTTGCGACTTCTGCTTTACTTGCGTCTGAGGGGCAGAGTTGGAAGCTTGCATCTCCTTGATATAATAACTTCCTGCTGACAAGAGCAGAAAAAGCAAGAGACCTACTAGAGTCTGTCTAGTTTTTTTATTCATATTTTCTCCTTATACTCTTCAAAAATCTCTTCAAACCACGTCAGCTTCACCTTGCCGTATATGTGTTACTGACTTCGTCAGTTCTATCCACAACCTCAAAACGGTGTTTTGAGCAACCTGCGGCTAGCTTCCTAGTTTGCTCTTTTATTTTCATTGAGTATTACATTCACTTCCTAGAAAAAGACTGGTCTCCCAGCCTATTTTCCTGTAAATTTTGTGATGAGTTCTTGCCATTTTGCTGGCGCCAAAATAGCCCAAGGGTCTTCCCCTTTTCCTAGTATGCCATAGCCAATCATCAAACCAATAGCAAGAGCTAAGACTCCTAGTAGTAATACTACAATTACTAGGATAAAGCGACGTAAGACATATTTGGATTGTTTATTCATCTTCATCAGCTTCCACACTTACCCGTTCAATCTTAGCTCCTAACTGGGCTAATTTTTCATGAAAACGGTAGTAACCTCTATCTAAATGGACAAGCTTTCCTACAACTGTTTCGCCTTCAGCTACCAAGCCTGTCAAAATCAAGGCTGCACTGGCACGTAAGTCTGTCGATAGAACTTCTGCACCTTGGAGTCGCTGTCCGCCGATAATACGGGCTGTATCACGGATGATTTCAGAGTGCAAACCCATACGACGCATTTCCTCTAAATGTTGAAAACGATTCTCAAATACAGTTTCTACCATAGTTGACTCACCTTGAGCAACGGTCATTAGAGCAGTGAACTGCGCTTGCATATCTGTCGGAAATCCTGGATGTGGAAGTGTCTTAACGTGAACAGCCTTTAATTTTCCACGTTGAGAACGAATACGAATTCCTTCGTCCTCATCAATGACTTCAACACCCATTTCCTGTAATTTAGCAATCAAGGGGCGATTGTGTTCCCAGATAGCATCCAGAATCAAGACATCTCCACCTGTAATGGCAGCTGCTACCATGAAGGTCCCTGCTTCAATACGGTCTTGCACAACATTGTGGGTTGCACCGTGTAGTTGCTCAACACCAGTAACGGTAATAGTTTCTGTTCCTGCCCCCTTGACTTTGGCACCCATTTTATTTAGGAGAACAGCCAAGTCGACAATCTCAGGTTCACGCGCAGCATTTTCAATGACAGTTACGCCGTTGGCAAGAGTTGCTGCCATCATCAAGTTTTGAGTAGCACCTACACTTGGAAAGTCCATGTAGATATGTGCACCGTGCAAGCGTTCCGCCTTAGCTTCAATATAACCTGCCGTCTGAGTAATCTCAGCCCCCATTGCTTCGAGTCCTTTTAGGTGAAGGTCTATCGGACGACTACCGATAGTACAGCCACCTGGCATCGAAACTTTAGCATGTCCCACACGAGCCAAGATTGGCCCCAATACTACAATAGAAGCACGCATCTTGCTGACATACTTATAGGGAGCTTCTTCTGTGATATCTCCAGTCGCATCAACTTCGACAATATGGGCATCCTGATCAAAGTCAACTTGAGCATGCAATCCACGAACCACTTGATTCATGGTAAAGACATCTGATAAGATTGGAACATTTTTTAAAACAGTTTTTCCTTCACTTGCTAAAATAGTTGCCGCTAGCAGAGGCAAAACTGCATTTTTTGCGCCCTCGATGGTGACACTTCCAACCAAGCGATTATCGCCACCTCGAACTACAATTTTTTCCATAAAATATTTTCCTTTACTTACAATTTTAGAATAGCGCTCTAATTGCTTCTTGCCAGAGTTGGTAGAGATTTAGGAAAAAGGAACTAATTAGATATCCTAAACCGATACTACACAATACTACCAAGAGTCGAATCTTCCCCGCATTGTCCTTGGTCACCTTCAAAATCCGATCCCATTTAACCAGGTCTTTCAAAAGTTGAAAGACTAGATAGATAAAAAACATATGACTACTAAGGGTAAAAAACAATTGAATCATTTGCCTATTATACCATCTTCTTTTTTTCTACGCTAGTTTAGGGATTTGCCTACTGTTTAGGGATTGTTTTTCAAATAGTCAATCGCATCTTGAAGCGTTTTGACTGGAACGATTTTCATGTCTGTTTTAATCATTTGAGCTGCTTCTAGAGCTGTGTCATAATTACTCTTAGCATTTGGATTTGCTTTTTTAGTTTCTTCAGTTACTGGATTGTTAGGAGCAAAGAATACAGTTGCTCCTTTCTTAGCTGCGGCCACAACCTTTTTATCAATTCCACCAATATCACCAACATTCCCATCTCTGTCGATACTTCCTGTACCAGCAATGATGCGTCCATTTCGAAGAGTGGGATCTGCAATTTGCGTATAGATGGATAGACTAAACATCATCCCAGCACTAGGACCACCAATGCCAGCCGTTGAAAACTTGATTGGAATATCACTAGATACTTCAGTACGGTCAATCAAGCCGATTCCGATACCATTTTTCCCATTTTCCAGAGTAATGATCTTTCCTTCGGCAGTCTTAACTTTCCCATCCTCCTCATAAGTAACCTTAACCTTATCTCCCAGGGTTTGAGAATTGACATACTCAACTAAATCCTTAGAACTCTCAAAAGTCTTGTCATTAACCGCTGTTACGGTGTCAGCAATATTGAGAACTCCCTTGAAAGTCGAGTTATCTGTCACAGTCAACACATAGACACCTAGATATTTGAGCTCGATTTCCTTACCCGCCGTTTTCAGACCTTGATATTTGGCCATATTTTGCGAAGTTTCCATGTAAAACTGGTTGATTCGCATAAACTCTGCATCGGACGAACCACCTGTCATCTCTTTAGCACTATGTATATCCGTGAAAGGGGTTAGCCAAGCATAAAACAAGTCAACCACTCTAGCATGTTTAACTCCAACCGTCACAAATTGATAAGAACCTTCCTCTTGATCAGGCTGATTATTTACCTGCAATACCTTACGAATATCCTCTGAAGTCCCTGGAACCTCAATGTAATAAGGCAGGGGCACTGTAAAAGCTATAAATGTGATAATAAGCCCAATAATAAGATATAAGGGCCATCTAGTCTTTTTCTTCATTTTCTAATTCCTCCAAGACAGTATTTGGCACATATCCACTGATATCTTGACCAAATTTTAATAGTTCTCTGACAGCTGAAGAGCTAATGTGTATATGCTCTAAACGACTATGGAGATAGATCGTCTCTAGTTCACTTGCCAGCTGGTGATTGTAATAGTCAAAACTGGCTTCATACTGGAGGTCTGTAGCATTGCGTAATCCTCGCACCAAGACCTGAACACCAAGTTTTCTAGCAACGTCAACTACCAATTCATCGTGAGAAGCCATCACTTCCACATTTTTGAGATGTCCCACTGCTTTTTCAACAGTCTTCTTTCGACTCTCTATCGGTAAAAATCCCGTTTTGTGTGGATTATAAAAAATCCCGACATACAATTTATCAAAGAGCTTACTTGCACGCTCGATGAGATCCAAATGTCCATTAGTCATCGGATCAAAGGAACCTGTAAATAGCCCAATCTTATCTGACATAAACCGTCACCTTACTAATTCCATATATTTTTTCCTTCCAGATACCCAAACAAGCAATTTCTTCTGGAAGTTCTACTGTTTTATCCGTCTCACAAACCACCATGACATCTTCTGAAAAAAGATTTCTCTCTGCCATTTTTTCAATATCTGACACGATTTGTTCTTTTGCATAGGGAGGGTCCAAGAAAATAAGATCAAAGACTCCATCCACCTGCTCCAAAGCACGACTGGATTCCATTTTCAATAATTGAAATTTAGAGGTTTCCTTAGTCATCCGAATATTTTCTGCGACAATACTCTGGGCCCTGCGATCTTTCTCAACCAGTACTGCACTGGACATTCCCCTTGAGACAGCCTCGATGGATAAACCGCCACTACCAGCATAAAGGTCTAACACACGTCCACCTTCAAAGTAGGGACCAATCATATTAAAAATAGCGCCCCTAACCTTATCTGATGTCGGTCTAGTTGTTTTCCCGTCTAGCGTCTTTAATGGACGCCCTCCGTAGATTCCTGATACGATTTTCATACCGTATATTATACCAAATTCTTATCAAAAAAAGAAAATCGAACCTTACGGCTCGATTGATTAAAGAATATTTTCGTAAGTATCTCTCACTTCTTGAGGCCAAACACTGGTTTGAACTTCTCCGATATGCTTTTTACGAAGCAGGAACATAGCCATACGAGACTGACCGATCCCTCCACCGATTGTAAGAGGAAATAGGCCATTTAGGAGAGCCTTATGCCATTCTAAAGTTAAACGGTCTTCGTCTCCTGTGATAGCTACCTGACGGCGAAGAGTGTCTTCATCGACACGAATTCCCATTGAAGAAAGCTCAAAGGCTGCACCAAGATTCTCATTCCAAACTAGAATATCCCCATTCAGACCCTTATAGCCATTTTCAGATTCTGTTGTCCAGTCATCGTAGTCTGGTGCACGACCGTCATGAGGTTTTCCGTCTGATAGCTCTCCACCGATACCGATCAAGAAGACCGCTCCAAATTCCTTACAAATGGCATTCTCACGTTCTTTTGGTGTCAAGTCTGGGTAGCGTTCTACCAATTCTTCTGTATGGATAAAGGTAATTTGCTTAGGCAAAATTGACTCAATATCGTAGCGTGCTTCCACTGCTAACTCTGTCAAACGAATAGCCTTATAAATCTTTTCTACCGTTTCTTTGAGATAGGCAAGATTGCGCTGTCCGTTTGGAATAACTTTTTCCCAGTCCCACTGGTCCACATAGACTGAGTGAGTTGCATCTAGCGAATCTTCGTCTGGACGAAGGGCCTTCATGTGAACAAAGAGGCCTTCACCCTCGCCAAAACCAAAACGGGCCAAGGTATGGCGTTTCCACTTAGCAAGGGAATGCACCACTTCATAGGTTTCGTCTGGAATTTGCAAAACCTTAACTTCCACGGCATTCTCCACACCTGATAAATTGTCCTGCATCCCATCCCCAACCTTACTCAAGATAGGACCTTGTACCTCAACCACTTCTAACTTATCTTTTAAATACTGGGTAAAGGTGTTTTTTACAAAGGAAATTTCTTCCTGTTGATGGATAAAACTTTTCTTCATACATCTCTCCTTTTGAATAATAAGATGATTATACCCTTTTGCCAGTAAAAATGAAAGTAAAAATTAAAAAAAGAGCTCCACGGAGCTCTAAAAAATCAATCGTCACTACCGAAAATACGGAGCAAGCTAAGGAATACGTTGATAAAATCCAAGTAAAGACTGAGCGCCAAAGAAATTGCCCAACCTGTTGCGACTTGACCATTTGATTCTTCATAAACATAGCGAATCTTTTGGTTATCCCAAGCAATCAAGCCTGCAAAAACGAAAACCATGATAATGCTGATGATATAGTCAAAAAGGCTACTGTTTAAAAAGATATTGACAATCATAGCTAGTATGAGGCCCACTAAAGCTGCCAACAAGGCACGTCCCATTCCGCTCAAATCCTTCTTAATCACAACTCCGATAAGAGCCATCACAAAGAAGAGAGCTGCACTAGATACAAAGGCTGTCAAAACAGTACCTGGGGTATAGAGCGAGACAACGAAACTCAGTGTAAAACCGTTTAAAACGGAATAAAGCAAGAAAATTGGCAAGGCTGCTGGACTGTTTTTTAAAGCCATACTACTCGCTACATAGACCAGAGCAACTTCTACAAAGCCCGCAACTATTAGCCATACACGAGCATTCATCATAATTTGAACGAGCAAATCCTGGAAAGTTGTCAACATGAGTCCTGAGACAAGGGCTGATAAGCCAATTCCCAAACCTACAAAAGCATAGACTTTTGCATAGAATTGATTCAAACCAGAACGTTCTTGAATAATTGTTTGATTCATATCTTTTTTCTCCTTATGAAATCTTTTTACTGATTATAACAAAAATAAAATGATTTAACTCAAATAAAACATGAGTATACCCGCTGCAATGGCAACATTGAGACTTTCCGCCCGGCCCTTCATGCTGATATGAACCAGTTGGTCCGCCTGGTCTGCTATGAATGGACTAATACCTTGACCCTCATTTCCCATGACTAAGGCAAAATCCTCTAGGCAAGCCAGTTCACGATAATCTTTAGAATTTTGAGACAAGGTAGTTGCCAGAATCGGTAAATCGCTCTTTTTAGCTTGTTCCACAAACCCTTCGACAGACATACGATAAATCGGCAAATGGAAATGACTGCCTTGCATGGAGCGAAGCGTTTTGAGGCTATAGATATCTGCTGACTTGCTTGAAACGATGACTCCAGAAAAACCTGCTGCATCTGCCGTTCGGATCATTGTGCCAACATTTCCAGGATCCTGCACGTCTTCCAAGAAAAGATATTTTCCAGAAGTAAAATCCGGCAACTGCTCCTCTTCCTTTTGGACAATGGCAACGATACCCTGAGGAGTTTGCGAATCTGCTAAATCAAGCAAGATTTCTTCAGTAACAAAGACAGTCTGAGGATAGTCACTTAATTTTTCGCCATACTCTGCAAGGGCAAATATTTTCTCAATCTTTGCACCAGCCTGAATAGCTTCTTCAAACAGATGCCAGCCCTCAATCAAGTAAGAGGTTTTCCGATATTTTTTTTGATGTAATTTTTTGGCATTTTTCACCACAGAATTGGCTTTAGAGGTTATAATAGTCATAGAAATATTATAACACAATCAAGGAGGTTTGGTATGCAAAAGGTTAAAATGATCGCTCAAGGTCGCGTCCAGGGAGTGGGCTTCCGCTGGGGTGTCTATAGTCTGGCTCTAGAACTAGGTGGCATTACGGGTCGTGTCTGGAATAACGATGACGGAACCGTTGAGATTCTGGCCCAGGCTGAGTCTTCAGCCATCATGGCCAAGTTTATCCAAGAAATTCGAAAAGGCCCTACACCTTTCTCTAAAGTAACCTACCTAGATGTGCAAATGAGTAACTTCCCATCCTATTCGGATTTCAAAGTCGCAAATTAGGTCCAGAGAACTATTGTATATTTTCCAAAAAAACAGTAGAATAGAAAGGTATAATTTTTAAAGAAGGAATAAAAACAGTGAAATTAATTAAAAGAATCGCCCTCTCTATCATGGGAGTGGCTATGCTATTAGTCTTAACAGGCTGTGTTCAGGTTGATAAAACAACAGGACAACCAACAGGATTTATTTGGAATACCATCGGAGCACCAATGGGGGAAGCCATCAAATACTTCGCCAATGATATGGGACTCGGCTTCGGTGTCGGAATTATCATCGTGACTATCATTGTCCGCTTAATTATTCTCCCACTTGGTATCTACCAATCATGGAAGGCAACACTTCACTCTGAAAAGATGAATGCCCTCAAACATGTCCTTGAACCACACCAAACTCGTCTCAAGGAAGCAGAAACACAAGAAGAAAAACTCGAAGCCCAACAAGCTCTCTTTGCCGCTCAAAAAGAGCACGGCATCAGTATGTTTGGTGGCGTAGGATGTTTCCCTATCCTCCTTCAAATGCCTTTCTTCTCAGCTATCTACTTTGCTGCTCAACATACAGAAGGCGTTTCTGAAGCTAGCTTCTTAGGAATTGCACTTGGTTCTCCAAGTTGGCTTCTCGTAGCCTTCGCAGGTGTGCTCTATTATCTCCAATCACTCCTTTCTCTACATGGAGTTGAAGATGAGACTCAAAGAGAACAAATCAAGAAGATGCTCTATATGAGTCCTCTCATGATTGTCATGTTTTCAATCTTCTCGCCAGCCAGTGTCACACTTTATTGGGTTGTCGGTGGTTTCATGATGATTCTCCAACAATTCATCATCAACTACATGGTTCGTCCAAAACTTCGTAAAAAAGTACGTGAAGAATATGCCAAGAATCCACCAAAAGCAAGTAAAACTGCAGCTACTCGTAAAGATGTAACCCCTGAACCAGCAACAGCTATCACAACTTCTAACAAGAAGAAAAACAAAAAACGCAATGCTGGAAAACAACATTCTAGATAAAAAATAAAAGGCTTAGCTTAAATGCTGAGCCTTTTCTATAGTCAAAAAGAGGCCGAGAAAAAATCTCGACCTCTTCTTTCATTTTATCCATGTACACGTTTCATGTAATCTTGATAGCTTTCTGTATCCATCAATTCCTTAGCATTCTTAACACGATCTGCTGTTGGAGGTTTAACTCCTTCAAGTGAATACGGAATCCCAAGCTCACGCCATTTGAACTCACCCATAGTGTGATAAGGCAAGATTTCAAACTTATCAACATTTTTGAGAGTTTTTACAAACTTACCAAGTTCAATCAAATCTTCATCGCGGTCTGTCAATCCAGGTACAAGAACGTGACGAATCCAAACAGGTTTACCGATTTCTGACAAGTACTGAGCACAAGCCAGAATATTTTTATTGGTTTGACTGGTCACAATCTTGTGTTGTGCTTCGTTAATCTCCTTGATATCAAGGAGTACCAAGTCTGTCACGGCCATTAACTTGTTGAATTTTTCTAGATAGCGTGGTTTGTTACGGAATGGAAGGGCACAAGTATCCAAGGTACAGTGGATACCCTTTTCTTTTGCCTTGGTAAAGAGAGCAATCAAGAAATCAATCTGCAAGAGGGCTTCTCCTCCGCTGACTGTGATACCTCCCTTGTCTCCCCAGAAACCACGATAGCGAAGTGCTTCTTCCAAGACATCATCTACTGTTCGTACACGAGATTTATTAGTTTCCATAGCCCAAGTATCAGGGTTATGGCAGTATTGGCAACGCATCTGACAGCCTTGCAAAAAGACAATAAAACGAATTCCAGGGCCATCTACCGCCCCAAAACTCTCTGTCGAATGCACCATTCCTGTCACTTGTCCATAGTCAATTATTTCCTCAGACATATCGTTACCTTCCTTGAAAACGTTTTATAGTCTTTATTATACCATGACTGAAAAGAAAAACCACAGATTTTGCCTATTTTTTAGAAAACAATCTGTTTTTCACTTTCAACTTTCATGATTTTCAAAATATTTATTAATCCTTGTCAAAATCAAACCCATAGAGAGTCGCAAAATAATCCTCTGGTCGCTCTGCTCGGCGGATCAAGCGTGCTCCACCGTCCTCTGTATAGAGAATTTCTGCCGAACGAAGCTTGGCATTGTACTGGTAGCCCATAGAGAAGCCATGCGCACCTGTATCATGAATGACTAACAAATCACCAATTTCTGTTTGAGGTAGTTCACGATTAACTGCAAACTTATCGTTGTTTTCACAAAGAGAGCCAACAACATCAACTACTTCAGTCTGACCATCAGGATGCATCATATTAGTAATATGATGGTAAGCACCGTACATAGCCGGTCTCATAAGATTGACAGCTGACGCATCTACTCCTAGATAAGTACGGTAGGTTTTCTTTTTATGAGTAACTTTTGTGACGAGAATGCCATGAGGTGCCAACATGAAACGTCCTAGTTCTGTAAAAATCTTAACTTGACCAAGGCCTGCTGGTGTCAAAACCTCTTCATAAACCTGACGAACTCCCTCACCAATCAAAGCGATGTCATTAGGTTCTTGATCTGGGCGATAGTTAACCCCGATACCTCCAGAAAGATTGATAAAGTCCAGTGAAATACCTAACTTTTCCTTGATTTCTACCGCTAACTCAAAAAGCTGACGTGCTAATTCTGGATAGTAGAGATGGGTCACTGTATTTGACGCTAGGAAGGAATGAATCCCAAAGGTTTTAGCTCCCTTTTCTTTCAAGATGGCAAAGGCTTCAAAAAGCTGTTCCTTAGTCATCCCGAACTTAGCTTCACCAGGATTATCCATAATGTCCGTGCCCAGTTCAAATACGCCACCAGGATTGTAACGGCAAGAGATGATTTCTGGGATGCCTGCTGCACGTTCCAAATGCTCGATATCTTCAAAGGCATCTAAATTAATCGTCGCACCTAATTCACGAGCATAAGCATACTCTCTATCTGGGGTGTTATTAGATGAAAACATCATATCCGCCCCTGTAAACCCAAGCTTGTGACTCATTAAGAGTTCTACATAACTAGAACAATCCACTCCACATCCTTCTTCTTGCAAAATCTTCAAGATAGCTGGTGTTGGGGTTGCTTTAACTGCGAAGTATTCTTTAAAGCCCTTATTCCAAGAAAAGGCCTTGTTTACTGCGCGTGCTTTCTCACGAATCCCTTTTTCATCGTAAAGATGGAATGGGGTTGGAAACTCCTCAACAATCTTTTCTAAGGCATCACGTTTAATAAATGGTGTTTTCATAGGACTCCTTCATATTCATTATCAAAGAAAGGCTGGGACGAAAGTTCCAACCTTTGTATTTCAAGTCAATTCTTATTTTTCTGTATCGAAGATATTTCCAACTTCAACAGCAATTTGTTGGTTCTTCACATCAATGTTCGTGACTCTCAAGAGTGACTTGTAGTCGAACTGTTGTTCACGGTCTTCCTGTGCATTATCAGCAAAGACAGCTACACCAGCCAACTCTGAATCAAACTCAGACAAGAGGCTAATCATCCCGTTAATGGTTCCTCCACCCTTCAAGAAGTCATCGACGATCAAGACACGACTTCCTGCTTTGAGGCTACGTTTTGAAAGGAACATCTTTTCGATACGATCACTAGAACCTGAAACATAGTTGACACTAACAGTTGAACCCTCAGTGATTTTCAAGTCGCGACGGACAATGACAAATGGTACGTTGAGGACATTTGCTACTGCATTTGCGAGCGGAACCCCTTTGGTCGCAACAGTCATAACGGCATCAATCTTCTGATCCATAAAGCTCTTAGCAATAATGCGACCGATATTTTTCAAAATAGCTGGAGTGCTCAATAGGTCAGATAAATAAATGTAGCCACCTGGCAGAATGCGGTCACTCTCTGAAAGTTTATCACGAAGCTCTTCGATAATCGTTTTAGACTCAAGAGTAGAGATCGATGGTGTAAAAATAACACCACCACCAGCACCTGTCACCGTTTGAATATGACCGATTTCAATTTCTTCGAAAGCACGTTTAATGATGACGATATCTTCAGAAATAGACGATTTGGCAGATTCATACTTTTCCGCAAAGGTGTTGAGACTGGTTAATTTGTATGGATTGTTAATCAAGTAATTGGAAATGACAACCATCCGATCACTTCTTCTTAATTTCATTATATTTTTACCATTCTTTTTTATTTAGTCTTTTTCTCATTATATCACACTAAAGCAAAAAAACGAACTTTATTGCCTAAATAAAGTTCATTTTTTTAGTTTCTAGTCTAATTTTGGCTTGTAGAAGGAACGATTGTCCATAGCAAATACTTTATTGGTCATTTCTCCCTTATCAACAAGGGCCAGAGCTGTTGTCATCATCATCATGCTGGCATCCAAATTATCAATCATATGAATAATTTCTGCTTCCATCACTCGAGGACGAACTGGACTACCATACTCAAGGAGACCATGATGACTGAGAATGACATGGCGAAGAAGTACAACCTCTTCTCTGGTATCATCAATGCCAAGTTCCATTACCGCTTTGGTAATTTCGCTATCAATCAGAGCGATATGACCGATAAGGTTTCCTCTTACTGTGTACTCTGTCTGGTCAGGACCTGTCAACTCAATAACCTTGGCAAGGTCGTGCAACATAATTCCCGCATAGAGCAAGCTCTTATTGAGCTGAGGATAAATATCTGCAATTGCTTCTGCCAAACGAACCATAGTGGCAGTATGATAAGCAAGACCTGTTTCAAAAGCATGATGGTTGGTCTTAGCAGCTGGATAAGAGTAGAATTCCTTGTCATACTTGGTGTAGAGATTCCGAACAATTCGCTGCCAAATTGGATTTTCAATTTTAAAAATCATCTGCGCCATATACTCACGAATCTCTTTGGCATCTACTGGAGATTTAACCTTGAAGTCAGCTGGGTCATTTGGTTCGCCAGGTTGTGGTAAGCGAAGGGTGATTTGATTAACCTGAGGCGTATTGTTGTACACTTCACGACGACCTTGCATATGGACTACTTTCCCTGCTGTAAAGGTTTCAACATTGTGGGGTTGAGCATCCCAGAGCTTCCCTTCGATTTCTCCACTATCATCTTGGAAGGTGAAGGCTAGGTAGTTTTTCCCAGCACGTGTCTGTCTCAGGTCAGCTGACTTGATCAGGTAAAAGCCTTCAAAAAGCTCATCTTTCTTCATGTGACTAATCTTCATATTCTTCCTCATCTTCTTGGAATTGTAGCAAATCAAGCGCAGGCTCACCTTCTGATAACTCAATGTGACGAAGCGTTCGCTCGATAGCTGTAGTACGACGGTTTAATAAATCATCAATATTGCCAGAGGCATGTTGGAGATGTTTTTGTGCCTTGACCAGAATACCTCCAAACTTGCCAAATTCTGTTTTGACACTAGCTAGGGTTTTACTGATATGGTCAGCACTCTTTTGGATATTGAGAGTCTTGAAGCCAACTGATAAGGAGTTAAGAAGAGCCGACAAGGTACTTGGACCTGCAACAATAATCTGTTCCTCCCGTCTCAAATCATCAAAGAAAATCGGATTGCGAACGATTTCCGAATAGAGACCTTCTGTCGGAACAAATAAGACTCCAAAATTAGTTGTCCGAGGTGGCGCCAGGTACTTACTCTTGATATCCTTGGCAAAACGCTTGACACTTGCTAAGAGAGACTTACGGCAGCGTTCGATTTCATCCTTATCACCTGCTGCATAGGCTTCTTCCAGACGGTAATAATCCGCCAGGGGAAACTTAGAATCAATCGGTAGATAAACATATTCCTGGTCACCTTGCCCAGGTAACTTGATGGCGTATTCCACACGTTCACTAGAGTTTTCAACCGTTGCAAATTCTCGTTCATACTGGGCAGGTGTCATGATGTCTTCAATAATCTGCCCCAGTTGTAATTCACCTAGAATTCCTCGGGTCTTGGTTCCAGAAAGGACTTTATTAAGCGCACCGACATCTCGCGCAACCGTCTGCATTTCACCCAGACCTCGATTGACAGATTCCAGTTGTTTAGAAACCGTCTCGAAGGATGCTTGCAAGCGAGTTTGCAAGGTCTTTTCTAACTTTTCCTCGACTGTTTGGCGCATCTGTTCCAAGCGTTGCTCATTTGATTCCTGCAAGGCTTGGAGACGTTGGTCGGTCTTATCTCTGGTTTGGAGGAGGTTCTCATTCATTTCCTGCCGAACCTGAGTCAGACCCTGATGCAATTCGATACGCACTTCCTGCAAGCGATCACTGACAGCCACTTCAAGATTTTTTTGATCAATCTGACTAGCTTGTCGAGCTTGTTCAAAGCGATAATCCAGCTGGTCTGAGAGATTATCTGCCTGATCTTCTAAACTCTTGGTCAAATATTGCTCCTGCTTGTCCTGCCTTTGCCAAATCAGAAAAAGCCCGGCTAGGTTAGCAATTAATAACAGTAGTAATACAATCTCCATCCTACCTCCTGTCCTTGCTATGCAAGACAACCACATAGCCATCTGGGCAAGTCACTGACACTTCCCTATCTATATATTCGTTAGAAGCGTAAACTTTCTTAAAGAAAAAATTCTCCTCTGTCAGTTCATACTTGGCACCGAGTATTGTCAAACGACTATCCCTCACAGGCATAAAGGCCAAATAATCATAGTCCGAACGTGGTTCTAGCTGACTGGTCCCTTCTGGGCAATAGCTAATCAAATTTTGCCCATCCTCAATCTCTATTTGACGCATATAGGGCGCCAATTTAGGATTGCTAGGCAGAAAGACATTGGCCAGCATATGGTCGATGCGACCACCTAGGGCACCAAAAATGGTCACTCGAGCTTGAGGATCCTTTTCAAAAACCGTTAAAAGTGCTAATTCCAGATCCGTATCATCTTTTTCTGGCTGGGCTTGGACAAAGTGATGAGCACGCTTTTGAATCAACTGACGTTCTTCTACAGTCACAGAATCAAAATCCCCAACGGCTATAGTAAGAGGAAGTTCTTCCTCCAGTACCCAGAGTGAGCCACGGTCCACACCGACAAAGCAATCAAAATCTATCCTATAATGTCCACAGTCTCCACCAGCAAAAACTGCAACTTTAGTCCAGTTGTTTTCGGAGAGCTTGCACTCGTTCATTGACATCTCCCTTAAAGACATAAGATCCTGCTACAAAAACTGTTGCACCAGCTTCCTTGGCTTGAGCAATCGTTTTATCATCAATCCCGCCATCGACTTCAATTTCAAAGTTCAAATCTTTTTCCTCGCGAAGGGTCACCAACTCACGAATCTTATCCATGGTTTCTGGCAAAAAGGCTTGTCCACCAAATCCAGGGTTAACCGTCATGACCAAGACTTGATCAACTAAGTGAAGCACGTGCTTGATAACCTCAACAGGTGTTCCAGGATTGATAACAACCGAAGGTTTAACACCGAGAGAACGAATCTTTTGAAGAGCGCCATGGATATGAGGTGTTGCCTCTACGTGAATGCTGATGATATCCGCCCCTGCACGCACAAAATCTTCTAGATGGTGTTCAGGATTAGAGACCATCAAGTGGCAATCAAAAACCATCTTGCTATGGGGGCGAAGGCTTTCGACCACACCTGCACCAAAGCTGATTTGTGGCACAAAGTGACCATCCATGATATCGATATGGGCATATTCTGCCCCAGTTTCTTCTAGGCGTTTAATTTCACGTTCAAAGTTGGCATAATCTGCTGCCAGAATTGACGGAGCAATCTTGTATTGAGACATAGGTTTCTCCTTATTTTGGTATTTTTTTGCTGACTTTTTTATAGGTTTCTCTACGATTTTCAATCTCACTGAGGAATTGCAAATAGTTGTCAAAACGGAAGGTAGCAATAATCCCCTCTTCTACTGCTGGTTTGACTGCGCAAGATGGCTCATGGGTATGAGTACAAGTACGGAACTTGCAGTCTCGGCTAACAGAAGCAATTTCTGGAAAGGCCTGATTAAGGTCTTCTGCTGTTGTCACTTCATAATCCAGCGATGAAAATCCTGGCGTGTCTGCGATTTTCCCACCATTGAGATTGTAAAAACTAACAGCTCGAGTAGTATGGCGACCACGACCCAGACTGTCTGAGATTTCTCCTGTTTCGAGATTGAGGTCAGGTGCAATTTTATTAAGAAGGGTTGACTTCCCAACACCTGTTTGCCCCATAAAGACTGTAACCTTGCCTGTTAACAAAGGAAGGAGTCCCTCTTTACTGGTCACAAAGTCGTAGCCGATATCACCATAAGTCTGTTCATAAAAATCCAGTTCTCCTCTATCTTCCAACAAATCCATTTTGGAAATATAGACGATGGGATGAATGCCCTTGTGCTCTAAAAGAACCAAGAAGCGATCCAGCAAGTTGCTATTAAAGTCAGGTTCTTTAACGGACATAATGACAACGGCTTGGTCAATATTGACAATGGGTGGACGAACCAGACTATTTTTTCGTTCGTGAATCTTGAGGATATAACCCTCGGAATTTTCCTCCGCAGAAAAATCTACCCAATCTCCAACATAGGGCGTATGGCCTTTTTTTCGAAAATTCCCACGAGCGCGTGTTTGATAAACCTGGTCCTCACTCTCCACATAGTAGAAGCCAGCCAAGGCTTTAATGATTTGTCCCTGCATCTTAGAGTCCTTGTCCTTTAAGCGCATCTGCTAGACTAGCAAATTCTTCTAAGCCAAGAGCTTCACCACGTATACTTGGTGACAAGCCTGCCTGGTCCAAAGCCTTGGTCAGCTTATCCTTGATTTCCTCAGTTTTCCCAAAGTAACCAGTCAAGTTGTTCCACAAGGTCTTGCGACGATGAGTGAAACTAGCCTTGGAAACCTTAAAGAAGAAGTTCTCATCTTCGACCGCAACCGCCGGTTCTGGACGGCGTACCATTTTCAGGATAGCTGAGTCCACATTTGGCGCTGGGACAAAGACTGTACGAGGCACGATAAAGGCAACCTTAGCTGTCATGTAATACTGAACTGCAATCGATAAACTTCCGTATGCCTTGGTATTTGGTTGAGCAGAAATACGATCTGCCACTTCTTTTTGCATCATCACCACAAACTCACTAAAAGGAATGCCACTTTCAATCAAGTGCATGAGAATAGGAGTTGTGATATAGTAAGGCAAGTTAGCTACTACCTTAATTGGTAAGTCAGGATTTTTAAAATTTTGGATATGCTGGACCAAGTCAACCTTTAGAATATCTTCGTTAACTACGGTCACATTGTCAAAATCACGCAGGGTATCTGCTAGGATTGGCACCAAACGGTGGTCAATCTCAAAGGCCATAACTTCTGCAGCACGCTCAGCCAAAAATTCCGTCAAGGCACCAATTCCTGGACCAATTTCAATAACATTGACCTGGTCATCAACTTCAGCCGTATCCACAATTTTTTGGAGGATATTGGTATCGGTCAAGAAATTTTGCCCGAAGGATTTTTTAAAGGTGAAACCGTGACGCTCCAGTACTGCCTTGGTCACGCTATAATCTGCAATTCTCATTTATTCTCTTTTCTAATATTAAAGAACTTTCTAATCTTGAGTTCTTCCTTCTTGTTCTTCACTAAGCTTTTGCATGTCTTTAAAAGCTGTTAGACTAACATAAGCACCTGCTTCATAGTATTCTGTTGGGTTTATGGCATAGTCAAAGCCTTCAATCATGCCTCCAGCTTCTTCAATCATGCCATTCCACTTTTCATCAAAGACCATTCTCAGACGTTTCCAATCGGTAAAGACTGGGACGGAATTTCGTCCATCTTTTCCCTCTCTAACGGGAATATTAAAGTTTGCATCTTTTTCCAAAACAAAGGAATTCCCTTCTGAATTATCCTCTGGGAATCCTGATGCTGCATCTAATGGAAGCAAGAATTTTGCTTTAGGCATAGCCATAGAGAAGAACTTGTAGTAAAGCCCATAAACTAGTTCTTGCTCTTCTGTAGTCGGTTGATCCATCTGTCCCATCAGGAGCATCCACCTTACCAGGTCAGGATTCATGACAGGCACTTGTATTTCTGGCAAATCAGAAAAATCTGGTTTTTGGACCAAGGCTGAGGCACTGATGCTAACTTCCTTGGAATTAAAGATTGCTCCCAAGGCACCATTTAAGTAAAAGGCTGTTCCAAGGAAATTCTCAATCCCTTTTTTATCTTCCGTATTTTCAATCAGTTTTACGACAGAGTTTGGTCGACTATCAATGGTTTCCTTGAATTGGCGATACCAAGATGGCGTCAAAAGCATAATCATGGGATCCGTACAGAGATACCCCTCTTCTCCCCTGTCATAGGTAGTTGAGAAAAGATAGGGTTCACCTGTTTTTTCTGAAAAAACTGCATAAACTGAATCTGCTGCTAACAACTTATCCTTGACAATTTCTGCTAGACGCTCCAACTTGCGGGTGTTAGCTTGATAGCTTTCTTCACTTTCAGTTTCCTGATTTTGACGGCATTTCCATAAAAAGAGGCGTAAAATCTCTACGCTATCATCAAGGCTAGCTGCCAAATAGTCTTCATTAGTCAATTGACCTTCTTGGATGGCTACAAAAGCACGATAAAGAGCATCTGAATAGCTAGATAATTTTTGCTCTTCCTCGACACCCGAACTAAAGAGCACACTTCCTTTTTTCAGTTTATCAAGAGAAGGAACCCTATCAACCACAAGATGCGCGAGAACTTCATCAGTAAGACTATCTGCATCCTTATTTTGACTGCTGAGTTTTTTAACCTCTACAGTACCAAGAACGTCCATTCCTTGGTCAGGATTGCAAAATTGCAACTGATCCCCAACCTTGAGACTTCCTTCTAGACTCCCAACAATCAATAATTGATTCGTTTCCTTCATCGGGAACAAATCCAAAACTCCCACACATGCATCGTTTTTAGAATCATCTCTTTCTTTCTGTGCTTCAGTTATTTCAGTTGCCTCTGCAGTTTCCGTCTTTTTTAAAAAATCAAAGATTCCCATAACTTTTCCTCATTAACTCCACACAAGGCTAATCCCGTGGAGCACTTTTCTAATGCTTGCTATCAAGCCTGATTAAACCGTATATGCTTACTTCTATTGTATCATATTCCCCTACATTTTGGGACGGTTTCTCAATCCTCATACGATTTCATGGCATCTTCAACTTCAGCTAAACTGATGCCAAATAATTCTAAACGCTTGAGAAGTTGTTTCCCATTGGAATAACCGATACGAAGATTCTCCCCTAGATATTCTCTACGTTTTCGACTATCTGATCCAGCCAAAAATCCCAATCGAATCAAGTCACTACGGCTAATGTCAAAATCACTTTCCGCTTCAAATTGCTCTGTGACTTGTTCCAGCGCTGTTTTCAAGTCTTCATAACTGGCATGTTCGATTCCTAGAGAACGTCCCTTGGTCTTGGACTTAGGAACTGCCTCATCACGTTTGAGAAAGGCGTGTTGCACTGTTGGAATGGTCGTCATAATCAAACGACGAATGCGTTCCCCATTAAAGTCAGGATCTGTAAAGACAATCACCCCATGATGTTGGTGTAGACGTTGGATTCGTTCAAGATCTTGCTCATTGATAGCAGAGCCACGAGTCTCATAGGTCTCCACATCAAAATAACGTTTGAGATTGGCCGTATCATCACGCCCTTCGACTACGATGACTTGGGAAATTTTCTTTTTCATAATTTACTTTCCAGTCCAAAAATTCGTTCCGCATTTGCACTTGTCGCAGCAGCTAATTCTTCTGTTGTCATGCCACGCAAATCTGCAATAAAGTCCACTACATAGCGTGTGTAAGCTGTCTTGTTTTCACGACCACGCTTGGGTACTGGGGCTAAATAAGGCGCATCTGTCTCTACTAAAATCTTATCCAAAGGCAATTCTTTGGCTGCTTCCTGAATGTCTGTCGCTTTTTTAAAGGTCACAACTCCGGAAAATGAAATGGTCATACCTAACTCCACAAACTTTTCAGCCCATTCCAGAGAACCTGAGAAGGAGTGCATGATGCCACCACGGGGACCGACTCCCTCACTTTTGATAATTTCATAGGTATCTTCTAGCGCATCACGGGTATGGACCACAAAAGGCAAGTCCAGTTCCTTAGATAGCTGAATCTGACGACGGAAAACTTGCTCCTGCACTTCTTTAGGGGCTGTCATCCAGTGATAGTCCAAACCAATCTCACCCAAGGCAACCACTTTAGGATGTTTGAGCTTGTCCAACAGGTATTTCTCAACGTCTTCTGTATAAGTCCCTGCTTCTGTCGGATGCCAACCAATCGTCGCATAAAGTTGGTCATATTCTTCCACCAATTCCAAGGCAAGCTCAATAGTCGGTTTGTCAAAACCAACAATATTCATCCGAGTCACACCCATTTCAGCTGCTAAGGCTATTTCTTCTGCTTCTCTTCCTGAAAATTCTTCCACATTCAAGTGGGTATGTGTATCAAAAATCATTTATATTCCCTCGTTTTTTCTACCTTCTATTATACCAAAAAACTAGTCTCATTCTTATAGGAAAAAATATTTTGAAATCATTCATTTTTTCTTGACTGCTTATTTTCATAGCAGTATAATAGCTCTTGTTGAAATTTTCGGAAAAGGAAAGAAAATGTTTACAAAATTAAAATATACCTTTATTGGTCGTCCTCTTAAGTCCTTGACTGAAGGCGAGGGAGGACTACTTGGAAAAACACAGGCACTTGCAATGCTTTCAAGTGATGCCCTATCTTCTATTGCTTATGGACCTGAGCAGGTCGTTCTTGTCTTGGCTAGTCTATCTCCGCTTGCTATTTGGTGGAGTCTCCCTATCGGCATTTTTGTCCTCTTGCTACTTGCTAGTCTAACCATTTCTTACCGACAAATCATTCACGCCTACCCTCAAGGTGGGGGTGCCTACATGGTAACACGAGAAAATCTTTCTCCTGAGCTCGGTTTGATTGCCGGTGGAAGCTTGCTTGTTGACTATATGCTAACAGTAGCCGTATCCGTGGCCGCAGGAGCTGATGCGATCACAGCAGCACTTCCTGCACTCCATCCCTACAATCTCCATATCTCCATTTTTCTAGTATGTTTGCTCATGCTTTTGAATCTGCGTGGCTTGAAGGAATCTGCCAGTTCTCTGATGATCCCTGTCTATCTCTTTATCTTTAGCACGGTCTTCCTCTTATTGTTTGGTATCTTCCAACTATTGACAGGTTCTCTCAGCTATCATGCAACTTCTGCAATTGGTCAAACTGTCCCAAGTCTCTCAATCGTCCTGATTTTAAGAGCCTTCACCAGCGGTTCAGCTTCACTAACAGGGGTTGAAGCTATCTCAAATGCCGTTCCATTTTTCAAAACTCCCAAAGAGAAGAATGCAGCTCAAACACTGACCATCATGTCTCTGATTCTTGGTTTTCTCTTTGCAGGAATTACCTTCCTAAACTACTGGATGGGGATTACACCTCAACACGGAGAAACAATCCTCTCACAAATGGCTAAAGGAATTTTAGGGGATTCAGCTCTCGGTCAGATTGTTTATTATCTCTTCCAATTCTCAACTGCCCTAATCCTAGCCGTAGCTGCAAATACTGGTTTTTCTGCCTTCCCGATGTTGGCATACAATATGGCTAAGAACAAATACATGCCCCATCTCTTTATGGAAAAGGGAGACCGCCTGGGTTATTCAAACGGTATTTTGACCTTAGCCTTTGGCGCTATGATCCTTCTGCTCATTTTCAACGGAAATACAGAACGCTTGATTCCTCTTTATACTATTGGAGTTTTCGTACCTTTCGCACTTTCTCAAACAGGGATGATTCGCCACTGGAAAAAAGAAAAAGGCTCTCATTTCTTAAAATCTGCCTTTGCAAATATCCTAGGTGCCATCATTTGTTATGCCATCGTTCTTATCTTACTCTTCTTCAGACTTGGAGATATCTGGCCCTTCTTCCCAATTATCCTAGTCTTAACCTTCCTCTTTTTGTCCATCCACAGTCATTACCAAAAAGTGGCCAAACAACTTCGACTTTATGAAGGAATTCAAAAGAAAGCCTACGATGGCAATGTCGTCCTTGTCTTAGTAGGAAATGTTACTCGAGTCAGCGTTGGAGCGATTAACTATGCTCAAAGTATTGGAGATGAGGTTTTGGCGATGCACATTTCCACCAAGGAAACTGAGGAAAAAGACCAAGAAATTCTCCACGAATTTGCCGACTATTTCCCAAATATTACCTTAAAGAATATTAATACTAGCTATCGCGATATCATCACACCTACAGTTCGCTATGTTCGAAAAATCTCTCAAGAAGCCAAGAAAAAGAACTACACAGTTACAGTTCTAGTACCCCAATTTATCCCTAACAAACCTTGGCAAAATATCCTACACAATCAAATGAGCCTCAAATTAAAATATGCTCTCAGATGGCACGAAGATGTCGTCGTTGCCAGCTACTCTTATCATTTGAAAGAATAAAGAAAAGGCATTACCAGAATAAGCTTCTGGTAATGCCTTTTTTCTGAATCTAGTCCTAAAATTAGACTTATACTCAATGAAAATCAAAGAGCAAACTAGGAAACTAGCCGCAGGCTGCTCAAAGCACTGCTTTGAGGTTGTAGATGAAACTGACGAAGTCAGCTCAAAACACTGTTTTGAGGTTGTGGATAGAACTGACGAAGTCAGTAACCATACTACCTACGGCAAGGCGACGTTGACGCAGTTTGAAGAGATTTTCGAAGAGTATTAAAATTTTATTGATAACCTTCTTCTATCGAACGTGGTTAGCCAAATCTTCTTGGGCTTTTTTATTTGACTCCGCTTTTTCTTTTTGCCATTTTTCATAAAGTTCTTGATACTGTTTAGCAGTCACTGGTTCCTTTTGCAATTCAAGGTATTTGTAATTATCCGCATCTCCTTTGTGCCCAACAAACGAGAAGGCACCTGTAAACGGAACTGTCTTACGGAAGATAGGATTAGCTCCTCCACTTTGAACTGGTAGGAAGAGGGCACTATCTGTCAACCAAGCTTGAACTTCGGCAAATTTTTCATAACGTGTTTGCGTATTTTCATTCTCTTTATCTGCCGCATCCAACAACTCCTTGTAGGTAGCTAGACCGAGTTTTTCCTTGATATCATTGTCTTTTCCTGGAGTCAAGCCAAGATTTTTCAACTGAGAACCAGAGTCTGGATCCAAGAGGTCAAGATAGGTCTTAGGATCAGAGTAATCTCCGCTCCAACCTGAGATGTCGATGTCATAGTCCTTTTGTTCAGCTGTATCAGCAAAGAAGGTTGCATTGTCTTTCTCATCTGGAGACAATTGAATGATATCAATCACAACATTATCTGAACCAAGCGTTGCTTCAACGGTCTGTTTAAAGGAGCTTGCCTGCTGAACGTCCAACTTAGCAGTTTGGTCTACCAACATGTCCAAGTGGATAGGGAAGGTCACGCCTTCTGCTTGCAAACTATCTTTAGCCTTGGCTTTTTCAGCCTTGGCTTTTTCAGGATCCAAGAAAGCAGCTTGAGCATCATTCAGATTGATATTTGACCACTCTGTACCATAGTTGACCATCTTTTCATTGACAGCATCTCCAAAGTTTTTGCCACCGATTTGAACAAAGTTACTTGGTGTGACTGTGTTTCTAAGGATTCTATCAGCCCCATCTTCTCCATTCGTCTGCGCAGCATAGGCATGACGGTCAAAGGCAAAGTTAATAGCTTGACGGAAGTCTTTATTTTGCATAGCCAGACGAGAATCCGTCTTTTCTTTGTCCGTCTGTTTCATGGTTTGCTTGTAGCTTTGACGATTGACATTGAAGAGATAGTAGAAGGTTATAGCGTTTTGAGGAGTATAAGTAATCTTGTCCTCATTCCCTTTTTTCAGCTGGTCAAAGACTGAGCTTGTTGGGAAGATACGCCCGTCTGTATAGTTGCCTTCCAAGAATCCTCTAGCCAAACTGTCTTGATCTGAACCATCATAGAAGGAAAGTTTTACTTTCTCAATCTTCACATTGTCCTTGTCCCAGTAATTAGGATTCTTTTCAAACTCAATTAAAGATTTTGATGTGAATGATTTAAATAAGTAAGGCCCATTTGACAGGATACTAGATGGAGTTACACTTCCAAATTCATCTCCCTTGGATTTCAAAAAGGCTTCATTGACAGGACTCAAAATTCCCCCAGTTGTCTTAGAATTCCAGTAGGACTCAGGCTTGTTCAAGGTTTATTGGAGAGTATAGTCATCGACTGCCTTGATACCAACAATCTCAAAGTCTGATGATTGCCCCTCAACATAGTCCGCCAAACCTTTGATAGAGTCTTACACCAAGTACAAGTTTTCTGCCTTTTTATCCGCCGCATACTTGAGACCTGTCACAAAGTCATGAGCTGTTACTTCAGCATATTCTTCCCCTTCAGAGGTATGCCACTTGACACCTTGACGGATTTTATAGGTATAGGTCAAACCATCTTTTGATACTGTCCATGATTCAGCCATGGAAGGAACCAGATTGCTATACTTATCATTTTCCAACAGTCCATCAATCAAGTTTGTCGTAATGCTAGACGTCGAGCCACGTGTCGAAGTAATGTAGTCTAGTGTATCTGGATTGCTAGCAAATGGTTTTATCAGATGCATTTGACTGTGTCGAGCTACAAGCTACCATCAAGAAGCTAGCACTTAAAATTCCAGCCCCTAGTAAGAGAGCTTTTGATTTTTTCATAAATATTCTATTATAGAAAAAATAGAAAGCTTATACAAACTATTATTTTAGAGCAAAACAAAAGCCAGTAGACTCGAGTTCCTACTGACTTCTTTGTTGAATTCGTTTGGATTATGCAGCCAAAACTTTGCGTCCTTTACGACGACGAGCTGCCAATACGCGACGACCGTTTTTAGTTGACATACGGTTACGGAATCCGTGTTTGCGCGCACGACGTAGTTTACTTGGTTGATAAGTACGTTTCACGATGAATACCTCCTCATAGATTTTGTATTCGTTTAGCCGGCTATAAAGTGATCAGTTACTAAACATACTTTACTATTCTATCTGATTCTTTCGCATTTGTCAATAGCTCTAGCAAATGTTTCCAGCTTTTTTGCTGGGGGGATAATTTGAAAATCCTTCCAATTTACTTTCGAAATCTATAAAATATCTAATGTACTAGTAATTTACCCAATTGGTACACTCAAAGTTCCAAGTTTTTCCTCTTGAACCCTTCCGCCTGCCTATTAAATGTAAAAGGTGCTTTCTATATTTTCCTTCTGTCACTTCTTGCATTTAAAAAGCAACAACACCGTAGGATGACGATTCTACCGTCTTTTAATTGGCAATAAACAAGATATTTAGTAATAATCCTTTCTAGTTATCATCGATTAAATCTCATTTTTAAAAAAACTAATATGTGTAGTTAGCTAAAACCTCTATCTATTTTTCTTAAACAACACAAAAACGCTCTAGACGTAAAAATAGTTGTTATCCTAGTTGATTAAAAAAATCTCTGATTTCCTCATCTTTTATAAAATAATATATAATTTTCCCCTCTCTTCTAGTGTCCAAGATGTTTTGATTGGCTAGTTTACGAAGATGGTGGGAGGCAGATGCCATACTGAGATCTAGTAAACAGGCTATATCACAGACACAGAGTTCTTCAACAGCAAGGAGATAAAAGATGATATTTATCTGTTTATTATCGGTAAACTTTGTTAAAATGCGAAGTGATTTTTGGACTTTTTCCTTTTCAAGGTAGTTCATTGCGGTTGTAACATTTTGTTGATTTATAATATTCACTTGGCAGATACTATCTTTTTTCATAATATTTTCTCCTAGCCTAACATAGTCCATAGCATGTCAAAGCTGTTGTTTTCAATCAGGATATACATCCCCAATCCTAAATAAACAACGGCAATAAACCATCTGCTATATTTTTCCAAAGTTTCTCCAACAGAAGGGACTTGTGCCAATTTTTGGGCAGAAAAAACCAAGAGATAAATCATGACTAGAAAGGTAAGTAAAGCCACTATCAAATTCGCTAAATTTAAGGTAATAAAATATGGGACAAAAACACCAATATTGTCAGCACCACAACTTGCAAAAGTAATCATAGCGACTAGAAAAATCAGGTTTTTATTATCTTTGCGCAAACCATCTTTTGCAATAGCTTCTCCATCAGAATCTCCTAAAAGCAAAACTTTGAGTCCTAGGAAAATTGGAATCAAACCGAGCAAACCTAAAATCTCTTTACTAGGAATATAATTTAAGACAAATGCAAAAAGTAAACTTAGCAATATTAGACTAACAGAGCCTAGAAATTGTCCTAAATAGATGTTAATGATGTCTTTTCTGCTTTTTCTTTTGGCGAAAAATAACATTAGGATAATAAGTAAGTCTACGGCTGTCCCAGAATACAGGATTATTGAAGTAACAACATTTTGAATCATAAAACACCTCATTCAAATATATTTTTGAATGTATTTTAACATTAAACTTTGTAGATGTCAACTTCAGCTCCATCAAAATATAGATAAGAAGGTAGTGTACCAAACATTAAAAAGCTCTGCCATCGAAATGATAGCAGGGCTTAATTTCAATATCTAAATGATATATTTATCTAAAAAAGGTAGTGAAAAAGGTAGAGTTTGAATTGAAATACAGTGCAACATATCGCATTTGGCAAAAAGAAAAAACGCTTTAAATGTACTGATCCCAAAAAGTTAGACAATTAATTTAAGCAAAGGATTTAGTTCTGTATTGTACAGGACTAAGTCCTTTTAGTTTTACCTTAATTCGTTTGTTGTTGTAGTAATCAATATAGTCTACAATAGCTTGTTCCAAGTGCTCAAGTGACTGAAACGTATTCTCATAACCATAAAACATTTCAGTCTTAAGAATGCCAAAGAAAGATTCCATCATACCGTTATCTGGGCTATTCCCCTTACGTGACATAGATGGTTGGATTCCCTTATTCTTTAAAAAATGATGATAAAAATCGTGTTGGTATTGCCATCCTTGGTCACTATGGAGAATCGTATTCTCATAGTACTTCTCTGTGAAGGCCTGGTTTAACATAGCTTCCACTTGTTCTAAGTTTGGTGAAGTTGAAAGATTATAGGCGATAATTTCGCTATTAAAGCCATCTAAAACTGGTGATAAGTAGAGTTTTTGACTGCTTGCTGGAATGGCAAATTCTGTCACATCTGTGTAGCACTTTTCCATTGGTTTGGCGGCTTCAAATTGGCGTTGAATAAGGTTATCTGCTTTCTTACCAACGTCTCCTTTATGAGAAGAATATTTTCGTTTCTGTCGCATTTTAGCTTGTAAATTGAGTACTTTCATCAAGCGTTGAACTCTTTTATGATTTACCAGATAACCACGATTTCTTAGTTCTAAATGAATCCGACGATAACCATAATTTCCCTTATGTTCGATAAAAATGGATTGAATTTCAGCTTTAAG
>NZ_JAPVZN010000011.1:0-52045 GCF_041432385.1 Streptococcus sp. 27098_8_91 | reverse complement strand
TTAAAAAGTAAGAACACTAGTTGTTCTTTTTTTAGTGCTCTTTTCTACCATTTGTCAAGTATATCAAGGGCCTTAAGTAAAAAAAGAGATAAGACAGTAGCTATTCTGAGGTTACTGTCTTATTTTTACCACTTATTGATCCATAAAAGGGCACGCTAAAAAACACCTCATCTGGTATTTTTTGAAACAAGGTGTTATAATAATACGGCATAGATGACCTTATCGATTTTGGGTCAAAGAGTAATCGTAAAGTTTGTTATGCGTAATGAGGTAATACATTGTTCGAATGAGACGATGTATAGAGGCAATCGCATGTGGCTTGGTTGAAGCTATTGTCGATTGTCTTTTTCGTTTCTCATAAAAGTCGGCGATATGGCAGGGATTGGTATGACTAGCTGAAGCGATGTTATGAATGCACTTGAACAAGATTTTTCTGGCATAGGGATTACCTCGTTTAGTAATGCGTTCCTTGGCGAGAAAGTTCCCAGATTCATAGTGTCTCAGGTCAATGCCAATAAAAGCGTTGATTTGATTGGTAGACTGAAAACGACGAATATCTCCCAATTCGCCAATGATAGATGTCGCTGTGGTTTCTGCGATGCCAGGAATTGATCGTAAGATGTCATACTCTGCTAAAGGCTGAGCTAGAGCTACCATGTCGTCTAAGACAATTTGTCTGTGCTCAGAAAGACGAAGCAATTCTTGAGCATAGTAACGAACCTCTTCAAGCATTGGGGAGATTTTCTTGACCGCACAAAAAGATTGTTTAGCGAGTTTTATAAGTTTATCAGTCAGGTAAGCAATACGCTTTTCAGAGATTCGTTTGGAGGTGGATTGACGGATAATCTTACACAATTCATTTTGAGATAGGTTTAATACAAACTCTTTGCATGGAAAAGCCATCACTAAATTCCAATATTGCTCTCCAGTTGGTGTGGATAAGAGATTTTCCAATTCAGGAAAGGTGACTTGTAAGACCTTGTGTAGACGGTTTTTAGCTCTAACAATGTCTTCTGTAAGATTTTGATAGAAACGGCTTAAATCACGCAGGTGTTGATAAACTTCTTCCTGCGCATAAGTTGGTTTACGATTGAGTATAAACTGAGAATGAGCCAACTTTTCAGCGTCAATTTTGTCTGTTTTACGAACTCGCAGACTGTCCAGTTGCTTCTTAGCTTCCAGAGGATTCAGCTGTGTATAAGCGTAGCCGTATTCTTCAAGAAAGGCTCGAAGACGCCGAGAATAGACACCAGTAGCTTCAAATATAATCTCAGGGTTATGAACAGTTTTCAAGTCATTCAAAAGACGATTGAAGCCAATGGCGTCATTGAGCATAGTGTATCCATGAATCTTTTCACCGTTGACTAAAATTGCCACCTCAGAACTTGCCTTACTCACATCAATCCCAAATACTGTACGCATGATATTACCTCTTTTGTCTTGAATAATTCCGTATTTTAGTGATTTTATTTTCAATACGCGACGTCTAGCGCCAAAGAGCCCTACGACTTTACAAGACACCTCTACTTTAACATAAAGAAAAAGTAGTGAGTACTCTCTCCCGTCGGAGATTTTCTCACTACTAATCTTAGTATGTTTGTCAACTGTAGTGAGTTGATGAAAAGCTAGAGTTCCACAACTGGGAATATCTAGCTTTTTTGTGGCTGAGAATTATTTTGTCGCAGACTCTTTTTAATTTTATAGGTAGAACTATCGGGCTATACAGAAAAAGCTTGATAAGTTTTATGAAACTAAGTATACTAGAAGGTAACAAGCGCTTTCAGCTAGTTGCTTTGGAGTTTATTTAGAAATTGAGAGGGAGTTATGGGGACTAGAAAATTTCGACTATTGATGTCCAAGTATGGTTTTAGCATTGCGATTATTCTGATAGAATTATTTGTAGTTTTTGCAGTCATTCTTTACATGAGCCAGATTGCTCCACTTGTTTGGGTTGCTCTTGTATTTCTTGTCAGCGTGGCGACTGTTTTAGCCATTGTCAATCGTTCTATGTCTCCTGAAAGCAAGGTGACGTGGTTGATTGTCACTTTTGTCCCTGTTTTTGGCCCCTTGCTTTATATCATGTTTGGTGAGCGTCGGTTATCAAAAAAGGAATTTAAACAATTACAGGAACTTCGTTCTATCACATCTCATGAAAAGCGCGAACATAGTCTTCATCAAGACATACAGAAAACTGATAAATCTGCCTACGGGATTATCAATGCCTTATTGCATATGGACAGTAATGCAGAAGTTTATGATCAGACAGACTCACAATTCTTTTCAAATGGTAAGGAAATGTGGCAGCAGATGCTGGAGGATTTGAAGAGGGCTGAAAAATTTATTTTTCTAGAATACTACATTGTCGAAGAAGGCTTGATGTGGGATAGTATGCTCGAAGTTCTAGAAGAAAAAGCTGCTCAGGGTGTTGAAGTTAAGATGCTCTACGACGATATCGGCTGTATGGTGACCCTGCCAGGTGATTATACAGTGCATCTCCGATCTCGAGGAATTGAGGCTCATAAGTTTAATAAGGTAATTCCTCGTATGACAGTGGCCTATAATAACCGAGATCACCGCAAAATTTTGGTCATTGATGGGCAGATTGCCTATACTGGTGGCGTCAATCTTGCGGATGAGTATATAAATCAGATTGAACGTTTTGGACATTGGAAAGATAGTGGGATTCGGATCGATGGTCCGGCGACTCAAGCCTTTACAAGACTATTTCTCATGAACTGGTACATCAACCGTGGAGAAATCAGTGATTTTGATCAGTATCATTTGGAAAATCAGACACGACTAGGTGGCGGGCTATGTATCCCATATGGAAGTGGACCAAAGCCTATCTATAGAATGAAGGTGGGTAAAATTGTCTATCAAAACCTGATTAATCAAGCGGAAGATTTTGTCTATATCACCACGCCTTATCTCATTATTGATTATGATTTGACAGAGGATATCAAAAATGCGGCTATGCGAGGCGTAGATGTGAGAATTATAACTCCATTTATCCCAGATAAAAAGCTCATACAGTTAGTAACTCGAGGTTCTTATCCTGATCTTTTGTCTGCTGGTGTACGTATCTACGAGTATACTCCTGGTTTTATCCATAGTAAGCAAATGATTGTTGATGATCGATTTGCGGTTGTTGGAACCATAAATCTTGATTATCGCAGCTTGGTTCACCACTATGAAAATGCAGTTTTATTATATGAAACACCATCGATTGTAGATATTCGTAAGGACTTTGAAGAAATTTTTGAAGAGTCGCAAGAAATTTTTCCTGGAACAATCAAGCCTACCTGGTATCAAACATTAATCAAAGAAGTAGTTCAATTATTCGCCCCTATGCTTTAATTGGAAGAATTAACTGAGAATAAATGATTAGAGGGAGAGGTGGAGAACCGCCTCTTTTTCTGTAAGCAGTTTCCTTGACATCTTGTTTATTTTGCGTTATCATATGTCCATATAATATATGGGAGTCTGTGTACAGTCTGAGAGGAAGTGTTAAACTTCGACCGCACCTGATCTGGGTAATGCCAGCGTAGGGAACGAATACTTGGCCTAATTTTGCACCTTTTTCATATATGAAAGAGGTTTTTCTTTTTTTACAAAGAAAAACTGTAACTTAGAAGGAGGTTTTTATGAAAGCAAGCATTGCTTTACAAGTCTTGCCCCTGTCACAAGGGATTGACCGCATAGCCCTTATTGATCAAGTTATTGCTTATCTGCAGGCTCAAGGAGTGTCCATGGTGGTGACACCTTTTGAAACAGTCCTAGAAGGAAACTTTGAGGAACTGATGCGTATTCTCAAAGAAGCTTTAGAAGTGGCAGGTCAAGGGGCAGATAATGTTTTTGCCAATGTCAAAATAAATGTAGGAGAGATTTTAAGTATTGATGAGAAACTTGAAAAGTATCATGAGACGGCATATTAGTCTGCTAGGATTTTTGGGTGTCTTATCTCTTTGGCAGGTGGCAGGTTTCTTAAAACTCCTACCAAAGTTTATCTTGCCGACACCACTTGAAATCCTCAAGTCTTTTGTTCGTGACAGAGAATTTCTTTGGTACCATAGTTGGGCAACCTTGAAAGTAGCCTTGTTAGGTCTAGTGTTAGGTGTCTTGATAGCCTGTATCATGGCCGTCCTTATGGATAGTCTGGGCTGGCTCAATGATCTGATTTATCCTATGATGGTGGTTGTCCAGACCATACCGACCATTGCCATAGCCCCTATCCTGGTTTTATGGTTAGGTTATGGAATCTTGCCCAAGATTGTCTTGATTATCTTGACGACAACCTTCCCTATTATCGTCAGTATTCTAGATGGATTTAGGCATTGTGACAAGGATATGCTGACCTTGTTTAGTCTGATGCGAGCCAATCCTTGGCAAATTCTCTGGCATTTTAAAATCCCTGTCAGCCTGCCTTACTTTTATGCAGGACTGAGGGTGAGTGTCTCCTACGCCTTTATCACAACAGTGGTATCTGAGTGGTTGGGAGGCTTTGAAGGACTAGGTGTCTACATGATTCAGTCTAAAAAACTGTTTCAGTATGATACCATGTTTGCGATTATTATTCTGGTATCGCTTATCAGCCTTCTGGGTATGAAGCTGGTCGATGTCAGTGAAAAATATGTGATTAAATGGAAACGTTCATAGAACAATAACGTTTGAGAAAAAGAAAAGAGGAAATAAAAATGAAGAAAACATGGAAAGTGTTTTTAACGATTGTAACAGCTCTTGTAGCTGTCGTGCTTGTGGCTTGTGGTCAAGGAACTGCTTCTAAGGACAATAAAGAAGCAGAACTCAAAAAAATTGATTTTATCCTAGACTGGACACCAAATACCAACCATACAGGGCTTTATGTAGCTAAAGAAAAAGGTTATTTCAAGGAAGCTGGAGTGGATGTTGATTTGAAATTGCCACCTGAAGAAAGCTCGTCAGACTTAGTTATCAATGGCAAGGCGCCATTTGCTATCTATTTCCAAGATTACATGGCTAAGAAATTGGAAAAAGGGGCAGGAATCACTGCCGTTGCCGCTATAGTTGAACACAATACATCAGGAATCATCTCTCGTAAGTCTGACAATGTTAGCAGTCCAAAAGACTTAGTTGGTAAGAAATACGGAACCTGGAATGACCCGACTGAGCTTGCTATGTTGAAAACCTTGGTAGAATCTCAAGGTGGAGACTTCGAGAAGGTTGAAAAAGTACCAAACAATGACTCAAACTCGATCACACCGATTGCCAACGGCGTTTTTGACTCTGCTTGGATTTATTATGGTTGGGATGGAATTCTTGCCAAATCTCAAGGTGTAGATGCCAACTTCATGTACTTAAAAGACTATGTAAAAGAGTTTGACTACTACTCACCAGTTATCATCGCTAACAACGATTATCTGAAAGACAATAAAGAAGAAGCTCGTAAAGTTATCCAAGCCATCAAAAAAGGCTACCAATATGCCATGGAGCACCCAGAAGAAGCTGCAGATATCCTCATCAAGAATGCACCTGAACTCAAGGATAAACGTGACTTTGTCATCGAATCTCAGAAATACTTGTCAAAAGAATACGCAAGCGACAAGGACAAATGGGGACAATTTGATGCTGACCGCTGGAATGCCTTCTACAAATGGGATAAAGAAAATGGTATCCTTAAAGAAGACTTGACAGACAAAGGCTTCACTAATGAATTTGTGAAATAATGACAGAAATTAGACTAGAACACGTCAGTTATGCCTATGGTCAGGAGAGGATTTTAGAGGATATCAATCTGAAAGTCACTTCAGGTGAAGTGGTTTCTATCCTAGGCCCAAGTGGTGTAGGAAAGACCACCCTCTTTAATCTGATCGCTGGGATTTTAGAAGTTCAGTCAGGGCGAATTGTCCTTGATGGTGAAGAAAATCCTAAGGGGCGCGTGAGTTATATGCTACAAAAGGATCTGCTCCTGGAGCACAAGACTGTGCTAGGAAATATCATCTTGCCCCTCTTGATCCAAAAGGTGGATAAGGCAGAAGCCATTGCCCGTGCAGATGAAATCCTTGCTACCTTTCAGTTGACGGCTGTACGGGACAAGTATCCTCATGAGCTTAGCGGCGGGATGCGCCAGCGTGTGGCCTTACTTCGCACTTACCTATTTGGGCATAAACTCTTTCTTCTCGACGAGGCCTTTAGTGCCTTGGATGAGATGACTAAGATGGAGCTTCATGACTGGTATCTTGATATTCATAAACAGCTAGGCCTGACGACACTCATCATTACGCATAGTATCGAGGAGGCCCTTAACCTTAGCGATCGTATCTATATCTTGAAAAATCGCCCTGGGCAGATTGTTTCAGAAATTAAACTAGATTGGTCTGAAGACGAGGACAAGGAAGTCCAAAAAATTGCTTATAAACGTCAAATCTTTGCAGAATTAGGCTTAGATAAGTAGAAAAATAGGGAGTTGGTGATGTTGAACTTTGCCAGCTCTTTTTTCTTTTAAAAATGAGAAAATTTCGGTATAATAGTCAAAGATAGTCAAGGTTTAAAGAGAGGTGGGTTTGTTATGAGACTTAAAAATACATCAGATCATATTGAGGCCTACATCAAGGCAATTTTAGATCAATCTGGTATTGTGGAGTTGCAACGGAGTCAGTTGGCAGATACTTTCCAGGTTGTTCCTAGTCAGATTAACTATGTGATTAAGACTCGTTTTACAGAAAGCAGGGGATACTTGGTTGAAAGTAAGCGTGGTGGTGGTGGCTACATTCGTATAGGACGGATCGAATTCTCCAACCACCATGAAATGCTCCGCGATTTACTGTATTCGGTGGGCGAAGAAGTCAGCCTAGTTATCTTTGAAGATGTTTTAAGACTCTTGTTTGAACAGGATTTAGTGACTCGTCAGGAGATGAATCTATTACTAGCGATGGCGACAGACCGGGTTTTAGGTGAGGATGCCAATCTTATCCGTGCCAATATGCTCCGACAGTTATTACAAGAGGTAGATAGAAAAGGAAAATAGAACTAAATGAAATATTCAAAAGCATTGAAAGAATGTATAGACAGTGCCTTTCTGGTCGCAAGTCATTTTGGAGCAGAATACCTAGAGTCTTGGCACCTATTGATTGCTATGGCCAATCATAGTTATAGTGTAGCTGGGGCAACTTTAAACGAATTTCCATATGAGATTGATCGTCTGGAGGAAGTTGCCGTAGAGCTGACTGAAACAAAGTATAGCGATAAGGAAAATTATCAGGAGTTGCCTTTTTCACACCGTTTGAAGGTATTGTTGTTGGAAGCAGAGCATGTAGCTTCTGTTGTGCATGCCAAGGTTTTAGGAACAGAGCACGTGCTTTATGCTATCTTACATGATGGCAATGCCTTGGCTACTCGTATTCTAGAAAAAGCGGGATTTTCTTACGAAGATCAGAAGGATCAGGTCAAGATTGCTGGACTTCGTCGTAGTCTTGAAGCGCGTGCTGGTTGGACTAGAGATGATTTGAAGGCCCTTCGTCAACGCCATCGTACGGTAGCGGACAAGCAAAATTCTATGGCTAATATGATGGGCATGCCTCAGACACCAAGTGGAGGTTTGGAAGATTATACGCATGATCTTACAGAGCAAGCTCGCTCAGGTAAATTGGAACCAGTCATCGGGCGTGACCAAGAAATCTCTCGTATGATTCAAATCTTGAGCCGTAAGACAAAAAATAATCCAGTCCTAGTTGGAGATGCAGGTGTCGGTAAAACAGCTCTAGCACTTGGTCTTGCGCAACGTATTGCCAACGGGGATGTACCTGATGAAATGGCTAAGATGCGAGTTTTAGAGCTTGATTTGATGAATGTGGTTGCGGGAACTCGTTTCCGTGGAGACTTTGAAGAACGTATGAACAATATCATCAAAGATATCGAGGAAGATGGCAAGGTCATCCTCTTTATCGATGAGCTTCATACCATTATGGGTTCAGGAAGTGGGATTGATTCGACCTTGGATGCAGCCAATATCCTGAAACCTGCCTTGGCACGTGGAACTCTGAGAACTGTCGGTGCGACTACTCAGGAAGAGTATCAAAAGCACATCGAAAAAGACGCAGCCCTTTCTCGTCGTTTTGCTAAAGTGATGATTGAGGAGCCAAGTTTAGCAGATAGTATGGCTATTTTGCAGGGCTTGAAAGCAACTTATGAGAAACACCACCATGTCCAAATTACAGACGATGCAGTCGAAACAGCTGTCAAAATGGCACATCGTTATTTGACGAGTCGTCATTTGCCAGACTCAGCAATCGATCTTTTGGATGAAGCGGCAGCAACAGTGCAAAATAAATCGAAACACGCTAAACAAGAAGAGTCAGGTTTAACACCAGCTGATAAGGCCTTGATGGATGGAAAATGGAAGCAAGCAGCTCAGCTCATTGCAAAAGAGCAGGAAGTACCTGTTTATAAAGATGTAGTAGAAGAATCTGATATTTTGACCACCTTGAGTCGCTTATCAGGAATTCCTGTGCAAAAATTAACCCAAACGGATGCCAAGAAGTATCTCAACCTTGAAGCTGAACTGCATAAACGTGTGATTGGACAGGAACAGGCTGTATCTAGTATCAGTCGTGCCATTCGCCGAAATCAATCAGGTATTCGCAATAACAAACGTCCAATTGGTTCCTTTATGTTCTTAGGGCCAACTGGTGTTGGTAAAACTGAATTGGCCAAGGCCTTGGCAGAAGTCCTCTTTGATGACGAATCTGCCCTTATTCGCTTTGATATGAGTGAGTACATGGAGAAATTTGCAGCTAGCCGTCTCAACGGAGCTCCTCCAGGTTATGTAGGTTACGAAGAAGGTGGAGAGTTGACCGAGAAGGTTCGCAATAAACCGTACTCAGTACTTCTCTTTGACGAGGTAGAAAAGGCGCACCCAGACATCTTTAATGTCCTCTTACAGGTTTTGGATGATGGTGTCTTGACGGACAGTAAAGGCCGTAAGGTTGATTTTTCAAATACCATTATCATCATGACGTCAAACCTTGGTGCGACAGCCCTTCGTGACGATAAGACAGTCGGCTTTGGAGCTAAGGACATTCGTTTTGACCAGGAAAATATGGAAAAACGTATGTTTGAAGAGCTGAAAAAGGCTTATCGTCCAGAGTTTATCAACCGTATTGATGAGAAGGTAGTCTTCCATAGCTTGTCAAGTCAAGATATGCAGGAAGTAGTTAAGATTATGGTCAAACCATTGATTGCAAGCCTGGCAGAAAAAGGAATTGACTTGAAACTCCAAGCATCTGCCCTTAAACTTCTAGCTCAGCAAGGCTATGATCCAGAGATGGGGGCTCGTCCACTTCGTAGAACCCTACAAACTGAAGTGGAAGACAAACTTGCAGAGCTTCTCCTTAAAGGTGAATTGGAAGCTGGTAAGACCCTGAAGATTGGTGTTAAAGCTGGTCAATTAAAATTTGAAATTGTTTAAAAATGTAAGGTTGGAACAGATTGTTTCAGCCTCTTTTTTTGGAAAGTTGTTACTCAAATAAGGATTTGGATTTTGCATTTAGTTTAAGGATTTCAAAACAGAATTCTCCTGATCAGGTTTTGCATATCAAGTAAAAAAATCTTATCATGTATCAACGTTTTTATAAAAAATAATAAAAAAGTGTTGACAAACAGAACAAGACATAGTATAATGCAAAATATAAAAAGTTATAAAAAGGTTGAAAAGACATGAAAAAAAAGATAGCGGTGGTTTTTGGAACCTTTGCTCCCTTGCATCAGGGGCATATTGATTTAATCCAAAGAGCAAAACGACAATGCGATGCTGTATGGGTGGTAGTTTCAGGCTATAAGGGAGATCGTGGTGAACAGGTTGGACTGACACTACAAAAGAGGTTTCGCTATATTCGTGAAGCATTTCGAGATGATGAGTTGACCTCTGTTTGTAAACTTGACGAAACTAATATCCCTCGCTATCCAATGGGCTGGCAGGAGTGGTTGGATCAGATGTTGCAGGCCATTTCCTATGACCAGACTAGTCAGGAGCTCATCTTTTTTGTAGGAGAGTCCGAATACCAACAAGAATTGTCAGAACGTGGTTTCGAGACTGTTTTGCAGGAAAGAAAATTTGGAATTTCGGCTAGCATGATTCGTGAAAATCCAAGCAAATATTGGAAATATATCGCTCAACCTTTCCGCCGTCAGTTTACGAAAAAAGTGTTGATTATGGGAAGTGCTAGTAATGGTAAAACAACTCTAGCCAAGGATTTAGCTCGCTTTTATGACGCGCCAGTCAGTCTGGAGTATGCTCGTGAGTATCAGATAAAAAATAATGTTCGAGATGATGAGCTTACTCCAAAAGACTATTATTACCTCCTTTTGGGCCAATATGACCAAACTTCCAAGTTAATCGATAGCAATGCCAATCGAGGCTTGGTCATTGCAGACACCAACTCATTGGTAACCAAGGGCTACTACGATTACTACATGGAAACTGAAGAGCAGGGGGACTTGTCCGTAGAAACATTTGATAATCTATTCGTTTCCATCTTAGCCAAGGAAAAGTGGGATTTAATCCTCTTTGTGCAACCTGTTGGCTCTTATGTTAATGATGGTTTTCGAGACATGACCATGGCAGAAGACCATATCCGTCATAGTTTTTCTCAGCATTTGGATATGATGAGGGAGCAATATCTGGCTACTATCCCTCATGTTTATCTAGCTGATGACTATCTAGGAAATTATGAAGCAGCAAAAGTAGCTATCGATGCCATTTACCAAGCAGATTAGGAGAAGAAAATGAAAAAAATAACTGAAAAAATCACTCGATTTATCGCAAACTTTAAAAATGTTCACGCAGAAGCTCGTAAAATTGGTTTTGAAGGAGTTATGCGTTTGCTTTGGAATGACCTCTTTGTGGGACGCAGTCTTTTCCAGTGGCTCTATTTGATTGCTTTATCAAGTGTCCCTCTTATTCTGGAGTTTACACAAAACACAGAAAGTCATGACTGGATTGGTCTCTTGGCCTCTTGGACAGGGATTGTCTGCGTTATCTTGGTAGCTGAAGGTCGGGCTAGCAACTATCTTTTTGGAGCTATTAACTCTGCAATCTATTTGGTCCTAGCTATGAATGCTACTTTCTACGGAGAAGTATTGACCACAGTTTATTTCTTTGTCATGCAGCCTATTGGTCTCTATACTTGGTTGTCTAATCGGATCAATGAGCAAGGAAGACCAGAGGAGTCTCACTTTGAAGCTAAGAAACTCGGTCTGATTGATTGGCTCAAGTACTTGGCCTTGACTGCTATCATCTGGATTGGCATGGGATTAGCCTACCAAAGTATCAGCAGTGCTCGTCCTTTCCGTGACAGTGTTACCGATGCGACCAATGGTGTTGGTCAGCTCTTGATGACACGTCTTTACCGTGAGCAATGGATTTTCTGGATTGCAACCAATCTCTTTAGTATTTACCTCTGGTGGGGTGAAAATATCCACATCCAAGGTATGTACTGGGTTTACACCATCAATAGTTTAGTCGGTTGGTACCAATGGACAAAAGCTGTCAGGGAGGGATAAGATGACTGAAACGATAATCTCGGCTGGAATGACAGAAAGAGAATATTTTGAGATTCATGCGACGGAGAAGGAATTTTTAGACTGGTACTGCAAACAGGATCTTCCTCAGTATGAAAAACCAAGCGTGACGGTGGATATGGTAGCTTATTGCTTTGTGGAAGGGAAAATCAAACTCTTGCTGATTCGTCGCAAGGCCCATCCTTATCAAAACTGTTTGGCTTTGGTCGGTGGTTTTATGGATAAGAGTGAAGATGCAAGGCATGCTTGCCAGCGTGAGGTGCGAGAGGAGGTTAACCTCGACCTTCCGTTGGAAAAAATCGAACAGTTGATGACAGTGTCTACCCCAGGTCGTGATCCGCGGGGCTGGACGGTTACTATCGCCCACTTGGTGTATCTACCTAGTCGAGCACTCGAACTCGTTCAAGCTGGAGATGATGCCAAGGATGTGGTTTTTGTCGATGTTGATTTTCAGACGGGCAAGTGTTTCCTAGAGGGACTAGAGTTGGAGGAGCATGCCTTCGCCTTTGACCATTATGCCATTATCCAAGAGTCTATTAAACGAATCCAAGGGCGTCTTGACTGGAATCCGACCTTCCTCTATCTACTAGAGGAGGAGTTCACTGTCTATGAAGGAACCGAATTAGTCAATCTCATCAACCCAGGACGACCAATCGTCAGCAATAACTTTCTCGTAAAATACGGTGAGTATGTAGAAGAAGTTGGGCTCAAACGAGTTCCTAAAAAGAAACCAAGAAAAACCTATCGATTGAAATAAAAAGCTTTAGGATAGAAATCGATAGACCAAGTCTCGATTTCCTAGTCTCAGTCCTGAGAAGTCTCAACAAATCCGATGGCTGGTTCATGTTTGAGAATAGAGAAAATAAAGTTTGTGTCAAAAGTCAATTCAACTATCGTGTCAAAGGTTTATTATTCATAAAAAATCGAGGTCGGGATTTTTCCCGGCCTCTTTTTGTTGTTATTTTTTGTTTAAGGATGTTTATCTTTTTTAGGATTACTCATAAAACGAATGAATAAATCTTTGTATTTATATTTTAAATAATGTTCATGTAAGTACAGTAGAGCTACGTAGACAATCATGAAAATGGCAGTTAGGTAGAACAAATCAAATGTTGTTTGAGCGTAATGAGTAGCTGCCCCATAAGAAACGAAAGCATCTAAAATCACCCAAGGAAGATACTTGTAATATTTGCTTAACATAAGTCTACACCTCCAATATCTATTTCAATTTTATTATAGCACTTTAAGAAAGAAATGCAAACGATTACAATTACAAAATATAGTATTCTCGTAGGAAAATTTTCCTTTTTTTTTAAATTCTTTGCGAATAAAAGATATAGGAGGAGTAAGAAAATAAATGTACTAAAAAATTTTAGATAAATAGTTGACAGATTTAGAAACAAATATTACAATTATGTTACAGATATATTTCTTAACATTTCAAAAACGTTACAAAAGGAGCATAACATGAAAACTAAAACTTCTATCAAATTAATGACCGCGACTGTACTCGCTTCAACATTACTATTGGGAGCTTGTGGTAATAAGAAAGAAAATACGACAAGTGATAGTTCTAGCAAGACAACACAAGCATCCTCTAGTTCTAAGACAAGTTCTTCAAGTAAAGAGAACAAGACTCAGAAATCCTCAAGTTCAACTTCATCAGAAAAAACTAAGGCAGCTTCTTCTGACCAGTCAGCAACCACTGCTAATCAATTGCAAGCAACACCAGCACAAGAAACAAGACAGAGCCAAGAAGCTTCTAACCAACAGGTATCTTCGCAAACTCCCTCAAATCAACAAGGTTCTCAAGTACAGACTAGCCAGTCAACTTATGATCCAACTACTGACCGCAAACTTCAAGATAAGCAAGCAGAACACAACAAACGTTACAAGGGTGTTCTAACCATGGTTGATGGAGATTTCTCTGCCGTAGCTGGCAACTGGAAGGGGGCTAATGGCGAGACTATCACGGTTTCATCAGGTGGTCAATTTACAGTAGAATCTGCTGATGGTAAGAAAGAAAACTACTCTATCCAAGGCTATGCCTATACTCTTGATGATGGTAAATATAATGCCAAAATTGGTGGTGGAAAAATCATCCAAATTACAACAGGTGCGGATGGCACTGTTTCAAGTGTTACTTTGATTAAGCCATAGACTTCAGTACAGAAATAATTTGTTTAAAAATAGTTCAGTTGATGAGTACCTACAGCATTTGAAGTTGATAAGACGTCATAAATGAACTTCAGAGATGAGACGAACTTAGGAGTATATGTAATCATATCTACCTGAACTGACCGTTTTTCACTTAGTTTCTTTCAGAGAAAGTGGTATAATGAAAAAATCAAAGGGAAACGAGTGATGAATCAATGCCAGATAAATTAATTTTACCTCAAAACACACGACTCATGGGAGTGTTCCTTGGCTTTATCGGTGGTTCTTTGGATGTGTTCTGTCATATCCAGTACCATAGTTTGGTGGCGACACAGACAGGGAACATTCTCCTACTGATATCAGATTGGCACGATTCACATGTCATCAATACTATGTTGAGATTCTGCTCGATTATATTCTTTTCCCTAGGCTTTCTTTTTGCCTTACACATGAAAGAATATCGCAAAACAGCCTATTGGCGAATTAAGATGCTACTTCCCTTATTTATCGGGACCCTTGTTCTTCCCTTCTTTTCTCGCTTTCCTTTATTAGAAGTTCCTTTTATTGCTTTTGGAACTGGAATGATGATGCTAACATTTACGGGTAGTTTGATTGAAGATCATCCCTATGTCATTTTTATGACCTCTGGAAATTACCGAAAAATGTTGACTGCTTTGTATCGTATCGTTAGAGGAGAAGGAGATGTTCAAGAATATCGTCGTCAAGCCTTGAACTATGGCATTGTTGTAGGCAGTTTCGTAGTGGGGGCCATTAGCTTGGCTGTATCTATGCATTTTCTCCATGAATGGTCTATCTGGATTGTCAGCTTCAATTTATTTTTGATCATGTCCTACTATATTGCTAGAGTGAAGCAGCTCGATTTGCAAGATGAAAATATATAAAAAGGCAAATCTCAATTTGAGGGATTTGCCGTTTTTGGTACGATGGACATGTCGTACATCTGAGGTGGAAGTCCTCTGTGGGACACTTACTACCAGTGAACTTTTGAGCAACTGAATTTGTCCATTAGGGGATGGATAAACTATTTCTCATTGGGAAATATGAAGCGCATAGTCACCAGCATAGATGAGCGCTTGCGTACTCGTCTACGAGTGATTATATGGAAGCAATGGAAGAAGAAATCTAAACGACTGTCGGGCCTACTTAAGTTAGGAATTCCTAAAAGGATAGCAGATAAGAATCTGGCTGGGATGACCACTATCAATTAGGGCTCAGAGGTCGGTACTTAAACGTGATATATCAAAACCAGTCCTCGAAAACGTGGACTGGTTTCGTGTTTGGATTAATACCTTGAACGACATGCGTTAAAAGTTAGTTGAACCGCCGTATGCCGAACGGCAGGTACCGTGGTGCGAGAGGGGTTAGTCTTAGCCACTACTCGATTTTATTTCACCAACTTCTTCATCTCATCAATACGTGCTACGGTCGCGTCGTATTTCGCTTGGTAGTCGGCTTGTTTGTCGCGTTCTTTTTGAACGACTTCTGGTTTGGCATTGGCTACGAAGCGTTCGTTAGAGAGCTTCTTGCCGACCATATCCAGTTCTTTTTGCCATTTAGCGAGTTCCTTGTCGAGACGAGCTAGTTCTTCTTCGACATTGAGGAGGTCTGCCAGTGGCAAGTAGATTTCTGCTCCTGTGATGACGCTTGACATAGCGAGTTCAGGTGCAGGGATGTTTGATGCGATTTCCAAGTGTTCTGGATTTGTGAAGCGTTTGATGTAGTTGACATTGCTGTTAAAGAAGGCTTCCAAATCGCTATCACTTGTCTTAACAAGAATCGTGATTGGCTTACTTGGTGCAACGTTTACTTCCGCACGCGCATTACGAACAGAACGGATCAAGTCTTTGAGGCTTTCGACACCAGTGTGGGCAGCAAGGTCTTCAAAGGCTGGGTTGACAGTTGGGTATTCCGCTGTAACGATAGAACCTTCTGAGATTTGACCAAAGATTTCCTCTGTCACGAACGGCATGATTGGGTGAAGGAGACGAAGGATCTTGTCCAAAGTGTAAAGGAGAACAGAACGTGTGATGACTTTCTCTTCTTCGTTATCGCTATAAAGGACTTCCTTGGTCAACTCGACGTACCAGTCCGCAAACTCGTCCCAGATGAAGTTGTAGAGGATGTGGCCAGCAACACCAAACTCAAACTTGTCAAAGTTTTCAGTAACTTTTCCGATGGTTTCATTGAGGTTGTGGAGAATCCAGCGGTCAGTAACGTTTCCAGCTTCCTTGTTAACAACTTTTTCCACATTAGTAGTTGCTTGCTCAAGGGTAAAACCTTCATTGTTCATGAGGATGTAGCGAGAGATGTTCCAAATCTTGTTAATGAAGTTCCAAGAAGCATCCATTTTCTCGTAAGAGAAGCGGACGTCTTGACCTGGTGCAGAACCGTTTGAAAGGAACCAACGAAGGGCATCGGCACCGTATTTCTCGATAACATCCATTGGGTCAATCCCGTTACCGAGAGATTTAGACATCTTGCGTCCTTGCTCATCACGAATGAGACCGTGGATAAGGACATTTTGGAATGGCTGACGGCCAGTGAATTCCAAAGATTGGAAGATCATACGAGATACCCAGAAGAAGATGATGTCGTAACCTGTTACCAAGGTTGACGTTGGGAAGTAACGTTTGAAGTCTTCTGAGTCGACATCAGGCCAGCCCATGGTTGAGAATGGCCAAAGGGCAGAACTGAACCAAGTATCTAAGACGTCTTCGTCCTGAGTCCATCCGTCACCTTCAGGAGCTTCTTCACCGACGTACATTTCACCCTCAGCATTGTACCAAGCAGGGATTTGGTGACCCCACCAGAGCTGACGAGAGATTACCCAGTCATGGACATTTTCCATCCATTGGAGGAAGGTATCGTTGAAACGTGGCGGGTAGAATTCTACCTTGTCTTCTGTGTCTTGGTTGGCAATAGCATTTTTGGCCAATTGATCCATCTTGACGAACCATTGCGTAGACAAGCGTGGCTCAACCACAACACCAGTACGCTCTGAGTGACCAACACTGTGGACACGTTTTTCGATTTTAACAAGGGCACCGATTTCTTCCAACTTGGCAACGACTGCCTTACGAGCTTCAAAACGGTCCATGCCTGCAAATTCAAAGGCCAAGTCATTCATAGTTCCGTCATCGTTCATAACATTGACTTGTGGCAAGTTGTGGCGTTGACCAACCAAGAAGTCGTTTGGATCGTGGGCAGGAGTGATTTTCACGACACCAGTACCAAACTCAGGATCAGCGTGCTCGTCTCCAACGATTGGAATTAATTTATTAGCGATTGGAAGTATGACGTTTTTACCGATCAAGTCCTTGTAGCGTGGGTCTTCTGGATTGACCGCAACGGCTACGTCCCCAAACATGGTCTCAGGACGAGTTGTCGCAACTTCAAGGGCGCGTGAGCCATCTTCCAGCATGTAGTTCATGTGGTAGAAGGCACCTTCGACATCCTTGTGGATAACTTCGATATCCGAAAGTGCAGTGCGAGCCGCTGGGTCCCAGTTGATGATAAATTCACCACGGTAGATCCAGCCTTTCTTGTAAAGGTCCACAAAGACCTTGCGAACGGCTTTTGACAAACCTTCGTCAAGCGTGAAACGCTCGCGAGAGTAGTCTACAGAGAGACCCATCTTGCCCCATTGTTCCTTGATAGTAGTGGCATATTCGTCTTTCCATTCCCAGACTTTCTCAAGGAATTTCTCACGACCGAGGTCATAACGGCTGATGCCTTCACCACGTAAGCGCTCCTCAACCTTAGCCTGAGTCGCAATCCCAGCGTGGTCCATACCAGGAAGCCAAAGCGTATCAAAGCCTTGCATGCGTTTTTGACGGATGATGATATCTTGAAGAGTTGTATCCCAAGCGTGACCAAGGTGGAGTTTCCCAGTTACGTTTGGTGGTGGAATGACGATAGAGTATGGCTTAGCCTTTTTATCGCCTGAAGGCTTGAAAACATCTTCGTCAAGCCATTTTTGGTAACGACCAGCCTCAACCTCGGCTGGATTGTATTTAGGTGAAAGTTCTTTAGACATGTGTGTGTCCTTTCTCTATTGTTTTCATTTTTTCTTGAATCTGCTTAGCAGCTTCTTCTGCAGATAGATTCGTATTATTTATCCTAAAGTAGTGGTGCAACTCATTCGGTTGATGTTGGGAATTTAATTGAAGTGTTTCAGCAGTCTCTAAAATCTCTCTTTCAGATACCTCAAAATACCGTTTCAAGGGTTTATACTTCAACCGATTCTCCGTCTGATTTCGACGTAAGCGCTCTTCAAGGCTTGTTTCCAATTCAACAAAAAGAATCTCTTGATGATAGTCATTCAACAAATCTTGAATGTCCTTCAAATACATCAGATGGTATTGATTTGAAAAATCAGTTACACCTGTTAAAATCACCGACCGATGATGCCTGGCGCTTGTTCCAAGAAAAGAAAAGTTAACGCTACGAACAAATTCCCACATTTCTTCCGTAAAGTCCTGATAGATTTCGAGTGCGAAATCAATTGGTTGATGGTTGAAAAAGAGAGTCGCACCGGTGAGTTTTGAAAGTTCCTGACCAATGGTCATTTTCCCTGAGGCTGGAGCTCCAATGATGAAAACATGCATCAATCCGCCTCCCACTCACTTCTCAGCAAACCGTATCTCAAATCATCACAGCGATTCCCTTGGGCATCTTTGCGGTCTCGGATTCTAGCTTCAAGGGTAAAGCCAAGCTTCTCAGCGACACGTTGACTTTGGATATTGTAGCCAAAGCAAGACAATTCTACCTTATGAAGCCCCAGTTCTTTAAAAGCTAAATCAATCAAGGCACGCGCTGCTTCAGGAACATAACCTCGGCCCCAATAATCTGGGTGCAAGGTATAGCCAATCTCCAAAACATCGTCTTCGTGGCGATGATTGAAATCAACAGATCCGATGATTGTATCAGTCCCTTTGACCACAATTCCATAGCCTGCTGGGAGATTGTCCTTTTGATTACGCTCGGGAAGGATATGTTCTAGGTAATAAATCTCATCTTCCAAGGTCTTGACAGGTGGAAAACCTGCTGGGTAAGAGACTTCTGGACGACTGGCATAGTCAAAGATATCCTCTGCATCCGCCACTGTTCGGACTCGCAGGACCAGTCGCTCTGTTTCGATTCGTTCTGGCAGTTCAGCTCTTGTCATTCTTCTTCCTCGCTTTCTTGATGAAGATTCCCATGGGATCGACTCGGTCATCTAGATAACGGTAAACGCGCTGATGGCCGTCCCCCATAAAGTAAGTCGGCGCAAAACGGTCATTTTTAAAATGGCCCTTGTCATCTAAGAGCTCTGGATCAGCCAGTCGCTCGAGAATCTTGGCAAAGATATGGCAGATGCCATCTTCCTCGATAATTCGATCTACCTGGCAATCCAAAACGACTGGACAAGCCTCTAAAATCGGTGCCTGAGTTCGTTCAGAAATCTCATAGTCAAGCCCCAGGTGTTTCAATTTCTCCCGATGACTGATAAAGCCAGCCTGCTCCATCTCAAGCATGAGGTTTTCGTCAGGGATGTTCACAGTGAACTTCTGGTAATGCTTAATCTGGTCTGCCGCATTTTCCTCAGCACCAACCCCGATGACTAGCCAATCGCCTAGACTATAGGAGGAACTGCAGGTCGTGATATTGTGCTCAAAGTTCTGGTCCTGATACCCCAAAATGAAGATTGGAAAACCAAAGTAGAGCTTACTTGTTTTAAAAGATTGTTTCATGACAACCTCCTTTTACTAGGTCGCAACAAAAAAATCGCCCCTGTCATTAATCTGACAGGGACGAATGTGTTAATCCGCGGTACCACCCAATTTCGGGCAGATGCCCGCATCTCTCGTCTTTTAAACAAAAAGACATTTATATTTCATTTTTTAATTTCATCCATTAGCAACCAGTTTTGACACATTTGTGGACTTCTCAGCACCGCCACTTTCTGTAAAATGTGGGACTCAAAACACCTCTAATGGCTATATTTTAACAAGTTTTTGACGGAAAAGCAAGGAACAAGAAAGATTACTTGAACTTAATGCCGTTTTCTTTTAATTTCTTGATAGTTGCTGGACCGATTCCTTTCAAGGCAAGGAGTTCTTTTTCTGTCCAGTTTTTGAAGTCAGCAGCAGACTTAATACCTTCATCGTAGAAAGTCTTAGCGCGGTCAACTGAAAGTCCACCTAGGTTTGTAGCGAAATCTTCCACAGAAGTAGCAACTTTTTGAGCTTGCTCTTTGGTTGCTTCTACAGTTTTTTCAACCTTTTTAGAGACAACTTTACCTGCATCGCTTGCTGCTTTTTCAGCATGTTTCACAACTTTTTTTGTTTCTTCGACAACCTTGTTTACAGTGTTTGAAAATGCACCTGAGCGACGTAGGCTGTTTCTCAATTGTTTTTTACGTTGGAGTGTCTTTGACATGATAAAATCCTTTCAATAAAAAATCCCTGTGGCTGAACAAGGATCGAATCTCTATGGTTTTATTGTATCAACTTTCTTTAGGAATTGCAAGGCTTGATATACTGGAAATATAGGAGATATATGGGAAATTTCGCCGTAGAATGATAGGCAATAATAGAAGAAAAGTGAAAAATATGGTATAATGAAACGATAGATTTTTGAATAGGAATACAATCATGTTTGGATTTTTAAAAAAAGATAAAGCAATAGAAACCCCTACAATGGTGCCAGATCACATCGGTGTGATCATGGATGGGAATGGCCGTTGGGCTAAAAAACGGATGCAGCCACGAGTCTTTGGCCATAAGGCTGGGATGGATGCTTTGAGAAAGGTAGCTATTGCTGCTAGTGATATGGGCGTCAAAGCCTTGACAGTCTATGCCTTTTCAACTGAAAACTGGACTCGTCCAGATCAGGAAGTCAAATTTATTATGAACCTGCCAGTTGAATTCTATGATAAGTTTGTTCCTGAATTGCATCAGAAGAACATGAAAATTCAAATGATTGGGGAGACTGATCGTTTGCCGAAGCAGACTTTTGATGCCTTGAAAAAGGCAGAGGAGCTGACTAAGTTAAATACAGGATTGATTCTCAATTTTGCCCTTAATTATGGTGGACGAGCTGAGATTACACAAGCGGTCAAGTTGATTGCACAGGATGTTTTAGATGCAAAGATCAATCCTGGTGATATCACAGAGGAATTGATTGGGGAATACCTCTTTACGGGTCATTTGCCAAAAGTCTTGCGTGATCCTGACTTGATTATTCGGACTAGTGGAGAACTTCGTTTGAGTAATTTCTTGCCATGGCAGGCTGCTTATAGCGAGCTCTATTTCACGGATGTCTTGTGGCCTGACTTTGATGAGGAAGCCTTGAAAGAAGCTATCATCGAGTACAATCGTCGCAACCGTCGTTTTGGAGGAGTTTAGGAGATATTATGATACAGGATTTACAAAAGAGAACCCTTTTTGCTATCTTGGCCTTGGCTATCTTTATCCCAATCTTGGCGATTGGTGGCTTATGGCTCCAGATTGCCATGGGGATTGTGGCTATGTTGGGAGTACATGAGTTGCTTCGCATGAAGGGGTTAAATACCATGACGCCTGAAGGTCTCTTGACTTTACTAGCGACTTTTGCTCTGACCGTACCTTTGGAAAACTACTGGAAGTTTTTACCTGTAGATGGGAATGTTGTAGCTTATAGTGTCGTGATACTGATTTTACTAGGGGCAACAGTCTTCAGCAAGAACTATACTATTGAGGATGCTGTTTTTCCGATTGCCATGAGTTTTTATGTTGGCTTTGGTTTTAATGCTTTGGTCGATGCTCGTATTGCAGGTTTGGATAAGGCGCTTTTGGGACTGTGTATGGTCTGGGCAACCGATAGTGGTGCTTATCTGGTAGGAATGAAGTTTGGTAAGAGAAAGCTAGCTCCGAGAGTTTCCCCTAACAAGACCATAGAGGGTGCTATGGGGGGTATCGTGGCTGCTATGCTAGTGACTTTGATTTTTATGCTAGTTGATAGTACCGTTGCTTTACCTTATGGAATTTACAAAATGATGGTCTTTGCTATTTTCTTTAGTATAGCTGGTCAGTTGGGCGATTTGATTGAAAGTGCTATGAAACGTCACTTTGGTGTCAAAGACTCAGGCAAGTTTATCCCAGGTCATGGTGGGGTATTGGATCGTTTTGATTGCATGCTGGCTGTCTTCCCTATTATGCACCTCTTTGGCTTATTTTAAGGAAAGGTAAATAGAAATTAAATGATAGGATTACTAACATTTATCCTGGTCTTTGGGATTATCGTAGTGGTTCACGAATTCGGACATTTTTACTTTGCTAAGAAATCTGGGATTTTAGTTCGTGAGTTTGCCATCGGTATGGGCCCCAAAATCTTTGCCCACATCGGAAAAGATGGAACTGCTTATACTATTCGTCTCCTGCCACTTGGTGGTTACGTTCGGATGGCAGGTTGGGGTGAAGATACGACAGAAATTAAGACTGGAACTCCTGCAAGCCTAACATTGGCAGCGGATGGTAAGGTCAAACGCATCAATCTCTCTGGTAAAAAGGTTGACCAGACAGCTCTGCCTATGCAGGTCACTCAGTTTGATTTTGAGGATAAACTCTTTATTAGAGGTTTGGTCTTAGAAGAGGAAAAGACTTTCTCAGTAGACCATGATGCGACCATTGTGGAAGCTGATGGAACGGAAGTTCGTATTGCTCCCTTAGACGTCCAATATCAGAATGCGACTGTCTGGGGCAAATTGATTACCAACTTTGCTGGTCCTATGAATAATTTTATCCTAGGAGTCGTCGTTTTCTGGATCTTGATTTTCATGCAAGGCGGTGTTCGTGATACGCAAACGAATAACTTCAGTATTATTCCAGATAGCGCTTTGGCTAGGGTTGGTGTTGAAAATACGGCCCAAATCACTAAAGTCGGCAGTTATGAGATTTCAAACTGGTCAGATTTGATTCAGGCGGTCGATGCAGAAACCAAGGACAAAACAGCGCCCGTTTTGGATGTGACGGTTTCTGAAAATGGCACTGAAAAACAAGTCAGTGTGACGCCTGAGGAGAGTCAAGGGCGTTATATCTTGGGTGTCCAGCCGAGACTCAAATCAGATATCTGGTCTATGTTTATGGGCGGATTTACAAGTGCAGCTGATTCAGCTTTGCGAATCCTCAATGCTTTGAAAAGCTTGATCTTCCAACCAGATTTGAATAAGCTGGGCGGTCCCGTTGCCATCTTTAAGGCAAGTAGTGATGCTGCTAAAAATGGTCTTGAGAATGTCTTGTTCTTCTTGGCTATAATTTCCATCAATATCGGAATTTTCAACTTGATTCCGATTCCTGCACTAGATGGTGGAAAAATCGTGCTCAACATCCTAGAAGCTATCCGTCGCAAACCACTAAAACAAGAAATTGAAACCTATGTCACTCTGGTCGGAGTTGTCATTATGGTCGTCTTGATGCTCGCCGTGACATGGAACGACATCATGCGTACCTTCTTTTAAGAAATAGAGGAGTCATTATGAAACAAAGTAAAATGCTTATCCCAACGCTTCGCGAAATGCCAAGCGATGCTCAAGTTATCAGTCACGCCCTTATGTTGCGTGCTGGTTATGTTCGTCAAGTATCAGCAGGTGTTTACTCTTATCTACCACTTGCTAACCGTGTTATCGAAAAAGCTAAGAAGATCATGCGTCAAGAATTTGACAAGATTGGTGCTGTTGAGATGTTGGCTCCAGCCCTTCTCAGTGCTGACCTTTGGCGTGAATCTGGTCGTTATGAAACTTACGGTGAGGACTTGTACAAATTGAAAAACCGTGAGAAGTCAGACTTTATCTTGGGTCCAACTCACGAAGAAACTTTCACAGCTATTGTCCGTGATTCTGTCAAGTCTTACAAGCAATTACCACTGAACTTGTACCAAATCCAGCCTAAGTATCGTGATGAAAAACGTCCACGTAATGGACTTCTTCGTACGCGTGAATTCATCATGAAAGATGGTTATAGCTTCCACGCTAACTACGATAGCTTGGATGTAACTTATGATGAGTACAAGGCAGCCTATGAGCGTATCTTCACTCGTAGTGGTTTGGACTTTAAAGCCATCATCGGTGACGGTGGAGCCATGGGTGGTAAGGATAGCCAAGAGTTTATGGCTATCACACCTGCTCGTACAGACCTGAATCGTTGGGTAGTCTTGGATAAATCTGTCGCGTCGTTTGATGAAATCCCTGATCAAGTGCAAGAAGAAATAAAGGAAGAATTGCTCAAATGGATGGTTTCTGGTGAAGATACCATTGCCTACTCAAGTGAATCAAGCTATGCAGCTAACTTGGAAATGGCAACCAACGAGTACAAACCAAGCAATCGTGTTGTGACTGAAGATCAAGTGGCTCGCGTGGAAACACCAGGTGTCAAATCGATTGATGAAGTCGCAGCCTTCTTGAATGTCTCTGAAGAGCAAACAATCAAGACCTTGGTTTATATCGCAGATGAGGAGCCAGTTGTGGCCCTACTCGTTGGCAATGACCAACTCAACGAAGTCAAATTGAAAAACTACCTTGGAGCAGATTTCTTGGAACCTGCAACTGAGGTAGAAGTGAAAGAATTGTTGGGAGCTGACTTTGGTTCACTTGGGCCAGTCGATCTTCCAGAAAATGTCAAGATTATCGCTGACCGCAAGGTACAAGATAGCCGCAATGCTGTTGTTGGTGCCAATGAAGATGGCTATCACTTGACTGGTGTCAACCCAGGTCGTGACTTTACTGCTGAGTATGTGGACATCCGTGAAGTCCGTGAGGGTGAGATTTCTCCAGACGGACAAGGTATTCTCAACTTTGCGCGTGGTATCGAAATCGGTCACATCTTTAAACTGGGAACTCGTTACTCAGCAAGTATGGGAGCAGATGTCTTGGATGAAAATGGTCGTGCTGTGCCAATCATCATGGGCTGCTACGGCATCGGTGTCAGCCGTCTCCTTTCAGCAGTTATGGAACAACACGCTCGCCTCTTTGTTAACAAAACTCCTAAAGGTGAATACCGTTACGCTTGGGGGATCAATTTCCCTAAAGAATTGGCACCATTTGATGTGCACTTGATTCCGGTCAATGTTAAGGACGAAGCAAGTCTTGAATTGACTAATCGTATCGAAGAAGCCTTAGTCAACAAAGGCTACGAAGTCTTGACAGATGACCGTAACGAACGTGTCGGTGTTAAATTCAGTGATAGCGACTTGATTGGTCTTCCAATCCGTATCACTGTTGGTAAGAAAGCAGCTGACGGTATCGTAGAAGTCAAGATTAAGGCGACAGGAGATACAATCGAAGTTCACGCAGATAACTTGCTTGAAACCCTTGAAATCCTAACAAATAAATAAAATCTATAATCAGAAGAAAAACAAGACAAAAATGTAACTAGTTTTTGCCTTGTTTTTTCTGTATAATGAGAGAAAGTAAGACTCAATGAAAATCAAAGAGCAAACTAGGAAACTAGCCGCAGGTTGCTCAAAACACCGTTTTGAGGTTGCAGATGGAAGTTGACGCGGTTTGAATTTGATTTTCGAAGAGTATAAACATTAAAAGCGTAAAAAGAGGTAGTACTATGCTAAAATTTCCAAAGGATTTTGTCTGGGGTTCCTCAACTTCTGGGCCGCAGACAGAAGGACGAGTACCTGGTGATGGTAAGGGAGATAATCTCTGGGATTATTGGTTTCAAGTAGAGCCAAATCGCTACTACAATGGTATTGGACCAGACAAAACGTCGACCTTTTATGAAAACTGGGAAAAGGATATCGAACTTTTGTTAGAAACTGGCCACACAGCCTTTCGAACTTCTATCCAGTGGTCTCGTATTTTCCCACAGGGACGTGGGGAAGTCAACCCTCAAGGTGTGGCTTTCTACCGCCAGGTATTTGAAGCTATTAAGGCTAAGGGAATTCGTCTTTTAGTCAATCTCTATCACTTTGACCTGCCTTTTGCCCTTCAAGAAGATGGGGATGGTTGGGAAAATAAGGCAACCATCAAGGCATATGAAGACTATGCTCGTTTCTGTTTTGAAACTTATGGAGACTTGGTTGACCAGTGGATTACCTTCAATGAGCCTATCGTTCCTGTAGAGTTCGGCTATTTCTATGATGCCCATTACCCTCATAAGGTAGATGCCAAAGCAGCGGTTAAGGTTGCCTATCATACCCAGCTAGCTAGCACTCTTGCGGTCAAAGCCTGCCATGAGGTCTTGCCTGGTTCTAAGATTGGGATCGTCCTCAACTTGACACCAGCCTATCCACGTAGCCAGCATCCTGCCGATGTCAAGGCTGCTCGTATTGCTGACCTTTTCCAAGCACAATCTTTCCTAGATCCGTCTGTTTTAGGAGCTTATCCGGAAGAGTTAGTGGAAATTTTGTCTGAGCATGACTTGTTACCAGAATACACAGCCGAAGAGTTGGAACTCATTCGCGAGCATACGGTTGACTTCCTAGGAGTGAATTACTACCAACCTTTGCGTGTCATGGCGCCGCGTTTTGCTAAGCATCCTGACAGCCCACTCTTACCAGAACATTTCTATGAACCTTACGTGATGCCAGGTCGTAAGATCAATCCGCACCGTGGCTGGGAAATCTACGAGCAAGGGATTTACCATATCGCTCAAAACATCAAGGAAAACTATGGAAATATCGAGTGGATGTTGACAGAGAATGGGATGGGCGTTGAAGGTGAAGATAAATTCCGCGAAAATGGAATGATTCAGGATGATTATCGTATTGACTTTGTCAAAGGTCACCTTCGTGAGCTTCATCGTGCTATCGAAGACGGTGCCAACTGTAAAGGCTACTTGATCTGGACCTTTATCGATTGCTGGTCATGGCTCAATAGCTATAAAAACCGTTATGGTTTAGTCGAGCTTGACCTTGAAACGCAAGAACGCCGTCTGAAAAAATCAGGCCACTGGTTCAAAGAACTCAGTGACAATAATGGCTTTTAAGCTACTTTTCAAATAGATTCAAAAAACCATTGGACCTCAACTCTTTTCGAGTTTTTCCAATGGTTTTTCTTGTTTTATAATAGTCCGATAAAAAGTAGTAGAGCTGATAAAGCAATAAAGGCTAGGGTTGCAAGACCACGTTGACCTGGGTTGTATATCTTTCGTTCGCCTCGAACGGGGAAAACAATAGCTAGTAAAGCACCGCCAACAGCTCCCCCCACATGTCCAGCAAGGCTGATGCCAGGTATTAAAATACTTCCTACTAGGTTGATGACTAAGAGGGAGAGGTAAGATTGACCAAGCTGTTGAAGATACGGGTTGCGTGAGGCATAACGGAGAACGACAATAGAGGCAAACATGCCGTAGAGCGCAGTTGAAGCACCTGCAGTAATGGCATTGGGACTAAAAACGAGGACAAAGAGATTTCCCATCATACCTGATAAAAGGTAGATAAAGAAAAACTGTTTGGAGCCAAAGATTTGCTCCATCTGACGTCCCAAGAAGTAAAGGGATAGCATATTGACTAAAAAGTGCTCCAAGCCAATGTGGACAAAGGTTGCTGAGAATAGGCGCCAGATTTGTTCAGGCATGGCCTTGATTGCTGGGGGATAAACAGCTCCGAATTTATACAAGGTAGCTGCGCTTGTGTAATTGAAACCACTGGTTAGAAACATGAGTATAAAAACTAGGGTGGTCACGAAAAGAAAGAAGCTCGTGACAGGATAACGACGATCAAAAATTTCTTTCATAGATGAGTACCTCCTCAACGGGAATATCGTGTGGATCAGGCTGGAAGTCCTGAATCTGACAAGGATAAAGTGTGCTGATGGTGTGACCAGTAAAATGCTCCAAGTAGCGGTCGTAGTAGCCACCACCATAGCCAACCCGATAGCCAGAAGGATTGAAAGCTAGACCAGGAACATGGATCAAGTCAATCTGAGAGGACTCAAAGACAATAGCTTCCCCCTGCGGTTCAAGAAGTCCAAAAGAATTTCTTTCGAGTTTCTCTGGTTCATAGAGCACCAAGTCCATTTTCCCTTGTGGATAAGTTTTGGGAATGAGAATCGTCTTCCCATCTTTTTGAGCTTGTTCGATGAGTTCAGCTGTCTGAAATTCATGAGGAAAAGACAGGTAAGTAGCGATGGTTTTTGCTTCCTTATAAAAAGGATGTTGAAAGAACTGCTCTGTAAGCCAATCGTTCATGCTCTGCTTTTCTTCCTTAGATAGAGACTTGAGTTCTTGTAAGACCTGCTTGCGTAAGCTTTTTTTCATAGTTTACTCCGCAGCTTTCTTTGCTAAAAAGCTTGATACAGCCTTAACTCCGATTGCTAGAGCTTCTTCCTTAGGACTCATCTTTGGATGGTGAAGAGCATAGGGACTATCAATCCCAAGCCAGAACATGACGCCAGAAACCTTTGAAAGAAGATACCCAAAGTCCTCCCCTGTCATGGCAGGTTCGATATCGATTAGTTCAATGCCCTCTTTTTCATCAAAGAAGGTCATCAATTCCCGGGCTAGTTCAGGGTTGTTTTCTACTGGTAAATAACCTCCCTGCTTGAGTTCGATCTCCACATCCATATCAAAAGCAGCTGCCACACCTTCAGCGATAGCTTTGACACGTTTTTGAACTAAGAGGCTCATACTGTGTGTGTGAGCACGAATGGTTCCATGTAAGAAGGCTGTATCAGCGATGACATTATTGGTTGTACCAGCTTGAAAAACACCGAAAGTGACGACAGCTCCCTCGATAGGATCAACATTACGGCTGACGACTGACTGAACTTGAGTCACAAAATAGCTCGCAGCAACCAGAGCGTCGTTGGCTTCATGTGGAAATGCAGCGTGACCGCCTTTACCCTTAAAACGAATCTTAACTTCACATGTTCCTGCAAAGAGTGTATGGGTATTGGTCGCAATCTGTCCAACTTTTAAGTCAGGACGGACATGAAGTCCATAGAATTGGTCAGGCAACCAGTCGCCAAAAGCATCATCTTCATACATGAGCATACCACCTGCTTCGTTTTCTTCTGCAGGTTGGAAGAGAAAGAGGAGATTGTTTTTTGGTTGCTTTTCTAGAGCACGTTCGAGGCTTCCAAGTGCAATGGTCATGTGAAAGTCGTGCCCACAAGCATGCATACGGTCTTGGTGTTGAGAGGCAAAAGGAAGGCCTGTTTGTTCAACAATTGGGAGTCCGTCGATGTCTGTTCGCCAACCAATGGTACGTTCTGGCTGACTTCCCTGCAAGTAAACTAAAATACCGGTTCGCCAGGTACGAATCTGAACAAAATCCTTGTCAGCTGTCAATTTCTCAATGACATTGAGTAAATAAGCGTGAGTCTTGAATTCTTCTAAACCAATCTCAGGAATTTGGTGAAGATCGCGTCGAATTTGAATCAAATCTAACATATCTAATTTCCTTCTATGTGAAACGATAAAGAGGCTGGAAACATTTCCGCCTCTGTTACTAATTACAAGGTGCGAAGCGCATCTTCTAGCGCTGTTTTTTGTTGGGTTTTGCTATCGATTTCTTTGATAACACGAGCTGGGACACCAGCTACCACAACATTTTCTGGAACATCTTGAGTGACGATGGCTCCTGCTGCAACAACAGAACCGCTACCGATTTGAACACCTTCGATAACCACAGCGTTAGCACCGATGAGAACATTGTCACCGACACGAACAGGCTCAGCACTAGCTGGCTCAATAACACCTGCAAGGACTGCGCCTGCACCCACGTGGCTATTTTTACCGACAATAGCGCGTCCACCAAGGATAGCTCCCATATCAATCATAGTGCCAGCACCGATTTCAGCACCGATGTTGATAACAGCCCCCATCATGATAACAGCGTTGTCGCCAATCTCAACCTGGTCACGGATGATAGCACCTGGCTCGATACGCGCATTGATATCACGTTTATCAAGGAGAGGCACAGCAGAGTTGCGAGCGTCTTGTTCAACAACATAGTCCTTGTTTTCTGTCAATCCTTCAAGAAGTGGAGCGATATCTTTCCAGTCTCCAAAGAGAACATTCCCAAGCTTGATAACAGAAGCAGGGATAGCTCCAGCAAGTTGCCCTTCAAAGGTCACTTTTACACTGGTCTTTTTCTCAGCATTTGCGATAAATTGGATAATTTCTTGTGCATTCATTTTTGTAGCAGTCATAGGTGTCTCCTCACTCTTTGTAATGCTTACTATTCTACCAAAAAAGGCTTCAATTTTGAAGCCTTAAGTGTTAAAAGAAGGTGTTTAATTCTTGGATTTAGATTCTTCGATGGACAAGAAAATCATAGGAACGATAATCAAAATCATGGCCAGTACCAAGAAACCATCCAGAACCATGCCAAGGAAAAGAACGCTTAGAATAGCAGAGGATAGAGGTTCGCTTGCGCTAACGACCGACACCACCAATGGGGAAACGAGAGAGACAGCCTTCATCGATAGGAAAAAGGCAAAAGCAGTTCCCAAAAAGGCAATGGTCAAACAAATACAGATACTGATGGCATCAACCTGGAAGCTAATCTTATAAACAGGGTAGAGAAAATTACTAAAAAGTCCAGCGATAATCATTCCCCAACCAACAGTTGGCACAAAACCGTATTTTTTAGCAAAGCGTTGGGGTAAGATGACATTGAACATGACGCCTAGGGCACTGAGAAGTCCAGTCAGTAAAGCAAGAGGAGTGATGGATAGCTTAGACAAATCGCCTTTGGTAGCCATCAAAAAGACCCCAAGCATAGCAGTCAGAACATAGAAGATCGCTTTTTTAGAAGCTTTTTTCTTGTAGATAATACGGTTGTAGAGAAGAATGAAAACAGGGCTGATAAATTGTAGGATAGTTGCCGTTGTTGCATTAGAGTATTCTACACAGAGATAGAAGAAATACTGAACGGAGAAGATCCCTAAGATGGCATAGGCGAGAAAAGGAAGGTAATTGTTTCGATTTTTCCAGATCTCGAAGAGCTGGGACCGGAGTTTTATACTAGATAAGACGATTACGAAACCACCTGCGACGAGTAGACGCATAGAAGTAATCCACCCTGAAGATACTTGATAATGTGAAAAAAAGTACTCTCCTAAGATTCCACAGATTCCCCAGATCAAGCCAGATAGGAGAGAATAAATGGTTCCCTTAAAAATATTCTTTTGATATTTATTCATGTTGCTATTGTACCATGAAATGAAAAAAGAAAAAAGAGAGTGGAGAAAAATCATTTCTTTCAGAAATTTTCTTTCCCACTCTCAATGATTGTGCTAGTTAGCGCTGTTGATTGCTGCTTCTATTATTGGAACTAGAGCCACTATTACTGTTCACGTTACTATTAGAAGTATTATTACGATTATTATTGTTATTACTGTTACTGCTATTGCTATTGTTTGATGAGGAAGAGGATGCTTTAGGCAGACTTCCTAAAATGGTGTTCCAAGCATTTTGGTAGTCTGCATCGCTTCCACCAATAGCGAATCTATAAGTAGTAGTCGGAGCACCAGCTTGGTTAGCCCAGTAACTTGTCACCATTTCACCAGTCACATTAATTTCTTTACCGTTGATGGTAACCTTACCTGGTTTTTGACCAGTTGATTTGAGGACTTGAGATGAAGTGACACTTGAATCAAGGTTGAATCGTTCTGTCCCCCAAACAGAAGGGGCTGCTTGTTGAATGGCATTTACCAGATGAGCCATATATTTTGCATTGCGGTAGTGTCCTGCACCTTTACCGAGTGGTCGGTTATCATCGTGACCAAGCCAACCACCAAGGGTTAATCTTGGAGTTGAAAGCATGAGCCACATATCGCCATCTTCATTGGTCGTACCAGTTTTACCAATCCAGTCAGCACCCGCCAAACTTGGGTTGATAGCGGCAAGATCGCTCTGGAAGCTTGAAGTCACTTGGGAAGAAATAACATCTCTTAGTAAGCTCTGCATAATGGTTGCAGTTGCTTTAGAGTAGACTTGTACAGGTTCGTCTTTGTGCTCATAGATAACCTCGCCGCTGGTCTTCTCGATTTTTGAAATCATGTATTTCTTATGGTAAACACCATTGTTAGCCAAGGTTTGGTAGCCATTTGTATGTTGGGCTACAGTGACATCGATTCCTCCCCCCATAGGAAGACTTTCAATGCCATATTCTGGAATCTCGTAGCCCATTTTTTCCATGTAGGAACGAACATCGACTCCCTTTTCACGGAGCGTACGATAGGTCCAGTAAGCAGGAATGTTCCATGAATAATTGAGAGCTTCTTTCAGACTCATCATGGCAGTACCAGAACTATTGACATACATGATCGGATTTCCGTTAGAGAAGTTAGTTGGATAGTTAGATAGGACACTTGCGCTTCCCATCAAGCCTTGGTCAATGGCAATACTGTAGGCTAGGATTGGTTTAGTAGTTGAAGCAGGGGAACGTTTAGTATTAAAGGCGTGGTTGTTTTGGTTGCTTTGGTAATCACGACCGCCGACAAATCCTAAGATAGCACCGGTTTGGTTATCCATCAGGACATTTCCGACTTCAGGTTGACCAGTATTATCGTCGACTAGATAGCCATAGTTTGCGACTGCATCTTGCATGGCCGTGTGAATAGCCTTATCAATAGTAGTTGTAATACTATAGCCGCCGTTTTGAATTTCTTTTTTGGCTAATTCACGATAAGATTTCTGGATAGATTCGTTCTTTAGTTCTGGTGCAGAGACGTTATCTTTTTTGATTAGATAATCATACATGAGGTTCGTCGCTTCATCGAGGGCAGAGAAGTAGAGGAAACCTTTAGCAGTTACGTTGACATTTTCTGCTGGCAAGAAGTCTTTCTTAATATCGTACGCTTTATAGGTTTCGTAATCTTCTTGGCTAAGGACTCCAGTTCTGTACATATTGTAGAGAACATCTTTTGAGCGCTTGATTCCAAGTTCAATATCTTCTTCGCTCTTCATCTCACCAGTAGACTCATAAGGTGAGTAGGAAATAGGGCTTTGTGGTAAACCTGCTAGGAAAGCTGCTTGAGGAATGGTTAGTTTGCTAGCATCCACTCCGAAAATCCCAGTTGCAGCCTGCTGAGCACCTGCGATATTTTGCCCCTTGTTATTGCGACCAAAAGGTGCAACATTTAGATAGGTAGTCAGGATTTCATCCTTATTCATAGCACGTTCTAGGGCTAGAGCATCTACGATTTCACTAGCTTTACGAGCAAGCGTAGGAGCATCACCAACTACTTGTTGTTTGATGAGCTGTTGTGTTAGGGTAGAACCACCACTCGAAGAACCAAGGCCGATAAAGTTTCCTAGACTGGCACGAATGACAGCTTTAGGAACGACACCATTGTGCTCTGCAAAGTGTTCGTCCTCGGTTGCAACGATAGCTTGCTTGAGATTCTCTGAGATGGCATCGGATGCGACAGATGTTCGCAAAAGATCGCTCTCGATAGCCCCAATCATAGAACCATCTGCATAGCGAATCTCAGAAATAGATGAAATATTGTTGACCTGTTTAACCAAATCCTCCGTTTGAGGGACACTAACTTGATCAAAGAGAGAAACAGCATACCCCAAAACAACCCCAGTCCCGAGGAGACCGCCAATAAAAGCTAGGATGAAAAGTGTGTTAAAAGTTGCTTTTATTCCAAGTAAAATCTTGGCCCCAATAGTCCAAATGGTTAGTTTTGTTTTGACTTTCTTATTTTTATCTGGATTTTTTTTGGAAGTTGTTAATTTTAGAGACCGAAGTAAGGCCAGTCCTTTTTGTTTGATTCTTGTTACATGTTTGTTCATAGAATTCCTCACTCTTTATTATTATACCATAAAAGCATCTCTTGCAAGAAATTAGGCTTAGAATGGGGGTTAGATAGGGATTGGTTCTTGGGATTTAGACATCAAAAAAGCCAGATTTAAACTAAATCTGACTGTTTGGTAAATTGTTTATTTGTCTCCTGAAAGTTCTTTTCCAAGATCAATCAAGTAGTCCTTCAAGTGCTCTTTGACTTGTGGATGTTTGAGAGCGTATTCGATGGAAGTCTTCATAAATCCAAACTTATCTCCAACATCGTAACGTGAGCCTTTAAACTCGCGAGCAAATACTCGTTGGGTTTTGTTTAGGGTATCGATAGCATCTGTTAGCTGGATTTCATTTCCTGCTCCTGGTGTTTGATTTTCAAGAATACCGAAAATCTCTGGTGTGAGGAGGTAACGGCCAATAATGGCTAGATCACTTGGTGCATCTTCAGGTGCTGGTTTTTCAACGAAGGTTTCAACACTGTAAAGTCCATCTTTGCCTTCTCCTTGAGGAGCGATGACACCATAGGCTGAGACTTCTTCATGTGGGACAGGCATTACAGCGATGGTAGAAGCATGAGTTTTTTCATAGTCATTGATAAGCTGTTTTGTCAATGGGGTAGCCTTGTCATCATTGATATCCATGAGGTCATCCCCAAGCATAACTACAAAAGGTTCATTCCCAACAAAGGCTTTGGCTTGCAAAACGGCATCTCCGAGTCCACGTGGGTGAGTTTGACGGATGAAGTGGAGGCGCATGCCAGTTGTTTCGTCAACAAGTTTCAAGAGATCATTCTTTCCTTTTTCTTTGAGGTTGTATTCTAGCTCAAAGTTTGAGTCAAAATGGTCTTCGATTGAGCGTTTTGACTTCCCTGTGACAACAAGAATATCCTCAATACCAGACTTAAGAGCTTCTTCAACGATAAATTGAATGGTTGGTTTATCTACGATTGGTAGCATTTCCTTAGCCAAGGCTTTGGTAGCAGGAAGGAAGCGAGTTCCAAGTCCTGCGGCAGGGATAACGGCTTTTCTAACTTTTTGCATCATGAGATTCCTTTCTAACTGTGGTTTAAGACCACTCGTTTTCTGCCTTGAACTCATTGTTCATAAGTTCAGAAACAGCATCTTTAATATTTACATTTTCATAAATAACTTGGTAGATAGCTTGGGTAATAGGCATATAGACTCCAAGCTCTTGTGCCAACTCGTAGGCCGCTTTGGTCGTTGAAATCCCTTCAATCACCATTCCCATGTTAGCTTCGATATCTGCCAAGGCTTCCCCACGCCCCAGAGCATCACCAGCTCGCCAGTTACGTGAGTGGATAGAAGTTCCGGTAACAATCAAATCACCAACACCTGAAAGACCACTGTAAGTTAATGGGTTTGCTCCAAGTTTAACCCCCAGACGGGTAATTTCTGCAAGGCCACGCGTGATAATAGCAGCTTTAGCATTGTCTCCAAATCCAAGTCCATGAAGGGCACCAGCTCCCACTGCGATGATATTTTTAAGCGCGCCAGCTGTTTCTACTCCGATGACATCTGTATTGGTATAAAGACGGAAGTAGTGGTTGCTAAAGAGTTCTTGAACATACTGGGCTGTCTCTAAATCCTTAGATGCGGCGGTAATCAAGGTAATGTCGCGTACGATGGTTTCTTCGGCATGGCTAGGCCCCGATACGACGACGATCTCGCTTCTAAGTTCTTCAGGGATTTCTTCTTCAAGAATGGTTGAAAGACGTTTGTGACTATTCGGTTCAAGACCTTTTGATGCGTGCATGACGACCACTTTATGATCAAGAACGGCAGCCACTTGTTGGGCAACTAGTCGTGTAACCTTGGTTGGGACGACAAATAAAACAGCATCTACATCCTTCAAAGCTACTTCTAGGTCTTGGTAGGCTACAATTTTTTCATCTAAGACAATATCTTTAAAATAGTGTTTGTTAGTATGATGTGTATTGATTTCGTTGATTTGCTCGGGAATGTTTCCCCAAATACGTACCTCATGACCATTGTCATTTAGGACTTGTGATAGGGCAGTTCCCCAAGAACCAGGTCCTAAAACTGCGATGGTTTGTTTGTTCATCTTTTCCTCCTTCTGAGAAAGCTCTTTCCTACATTCTACCACAAAAAGCACTATCTTGCATCTATAGAATTCATTAAGAAATTTTTGTCAGACTATTTATGTATCTGAGAAAGAAATTGAAAAAATGACAGTAGAATAATAGGGTGTTCATGGGTCAAAACAATAAAATCACGAAAAGAGAAACAATATTCCCCCTAAAAATGGTATAATAGGAGCATCACGAAAATTGGAGAGACGCTATGAGTTTTTACAATCATAAAGAAATCGAGCCTAAGTGGCAAAAATACTGGGCTGACCATCACACTTTTAAGACGGGGACAGATGCTTCAAAACCTAAGTTTTATGCGCTTGATATGTTCCCTTACCCATCTGGAGCGGGTCTGCACGTAGGACACCCAGAAGGCTACACAGCGACTGATATCCTCAGCCGTTTTAAACGCGCCCAAGGCTACAACGTCCTTCACCCAATGGGATGGGATGCCTTTGGTTTGCCTGCAGAGCAATACGCTATGGATACAGGAAATGACCCAGCGGAATTCACAGCAGAAAACATTGCCAACTTCAAACGCCAAATCAATGCGCTTGGATTCTCTTACGACTGGGATCGTGAAGTCAACACAACGGATCCAAACTACTACAAGTGGACGCAATGGATTTTCACTAAGCTTTACGAAAAAGGTTTGGCTTATGAAGCTGAAGTGCCAGTAAACTGGGTTGAAGAATTGGGAACAGCCATCGCCAACGAAGAAGTGCTTCCAGATGGAACATCTGAGCGTGGTGGCTATCCGGTTGTCCGTAAACCAATGCGCCAATGGATGCTTAAAATCACTGCCTATGCGGAGCGCTTGCTCAATGACTTGGATGAGCTTGATTGGCCAGAGTCTATCAAAGATATGCAGCGCAACTGGATCGGTAAATCAACTGGTGCCAATGTCACTTTCAAAGTAAAAGGAACAGACAAGGAATTCACCGTCTTTACCACTCGCCCAGATACACTTTTTGGTGCAACCTTCACTGTTTTGGCTCCTGAACATGAACTAGTAGATGCCATCACAAGCCCAGAGCAAGCAGAGGCTGTAGCAGACTATAAACACCAAGCTAGTCTGAAATCAGACTTGGCTCGTACAGACCTTGCCAAGGAAAAAACAGGAGTTTGGACCGGTGCTTATGCCATCAACCCTGTCAACGGCAAGGAAATTCCAATCTGGATTGCGGACTATGTTCTTGCTAGTTATGGAACAGGTGCGGTAATGGCTGTACCTGCTCATGACCAACGTGACTGGGAATTTGCCAAACAATTTGACCTTCCAATCGTAGAGGTGCTGGAAGGTGGAAATGTAGCAGAAGCTGCCTACACAGAAGATGGACTTCATGTTAATTCTGACTTCCTAGATGGATTGAATAAAGAAGACGCCATTGCTAAAATTGTGGCTTGGTTGGAAGAAAAAGGCTTTGGCCAAGAAAAGGTTACCTACCGCCTCCGCGACTGGCTCTTTAGCCGTCAACGTTACTGGGGTGAACCAATCCCAATCATTCATTGGGAAGATGGAACTTCAACAGCTGTCCCTGAAAGTGAATTGCCACTTGTCTTGCCTGTAACCAAGGATATCCGTCCCTCAGGTACTGGTGAAAGTCCACTAGCTAACTTGACAGATTGGCTTGAAGTGACTCGTGAAGATGGTGTTAAAGGTCGTCGTGAAACCAACACTATGCCACAATGGGCAGGTTCAAGCTGGTACTACCTCCGCTATATCGATCCACACAACACTGAGAAATTAGCCGATGAGGACCTTCTCAAACAATGGTTGCCAGTAGATATCTATGTGGGTGGTGCAGAACACGCCGTTCTTCACTTGCTTTACGCTCGTTTCTGGCATAAATTCCTCTATGACCTTGGTGTTGTACCGACTAAGGAGCCATTCCAAAAACTCTTTAACCAAGGAATGATCTTGGGAACTAGCTACCGTGACCACCGTGGCGCACTTGTGGCAACTGACAAGGTTGAAAAACGTGACGGTTCCTTCTTCCATGTGGAAACAGGGGAAGAGTTGGAGCAAGCACCAGCCAAGATGTCTAAATCCCTCAAGAACGTTGTCAACCCAGATGATGTGGTGGAACAATACGGTGCGGATACCCTTCGCGTCTATGAAATGTTCATGGGGCCACTTGATGCTTCCATCGCTTGGTCTGAAGAAGGTTTGGAAGGAAGCCGTAAATTCCTTGACCGTGTTTACCGTTTGATTACAAGTAAAGAAATCGTTGCGGAAAACAATGGCGCTCTTGACAAGGTTTACAACGAAACCGTTAAATCTGTTACAGAGCAAATCGAGTCTATGAAATTCAACACAGCCATTGCCCAACTCATGGTCTTTGTCAATGCGGCTAATAAGGAAGACAAACTCTATGTGGATTACGCCAAAGGCTTTATCCAATTGATCGCCCCATTTGCGCCTCACTTGGCAGAAGAACTTTGGCAAACAGTCGCAGCAACAGGTGAGTCTATCTCTTACGTGGCTTGGCCAACATGGGACGAAAGCAAATTGGTTGAAGACGAAGTCGAAATCGTCGTTCAAATCAAAGGTAAAGTCCGTGCTAAATTGATGGTTGCGAAGGACCTTTCACGTGAAGAATTGCAAGAAGTGGCTCTGGCTAACGAAAAAGTTAAGGCAGAGATCGATGGCAAAGAAATTGTGAAGGTGATTAGTGTCCCTAACAAGCTTGTGAATATTGTTGTGAAATAAAAATGAATCCTTCAGAGTAGAATCTGGAGGATTTTTATTTGACAAGAAGTTTCTATTTTGTTAATATAATTAACAAAGAAAAGAGAGATTATGGATAAAAAAGAATTTATTACATTTAATAATCGTTTCAATAGATTTATTTTAGCGTTTGAACAGTTAAAAAAAACACAACATAAAATTAGTATTGACAAATCCATTACGTTGAATGAGGTACATTTGATTGTTGTGATTGGGAAAAATCAGCCCTTAAATCTAGTGAAATTATCTGAATTATTAAAAGTTTCGAGAAGTGCAATAACTCAAAGTGTTAGGAGATTAATTCAAAAAAATTTAGTTGTTTTTGATTTTGCTCCGAATAATGGGAAAAATAAATATTTGAGATTATCTGAAAAAGGTATCGAAGTTTTTAAAATCCATAAGGAGCAACAAGCATATATTGAAGAATCGGTCTTTTCAGTTTTAAACAACTATAGCGAGGAGGAGCTTCAAACAGTTGTGAAATTGATGGATGATGTTGAAAAGGTATGGCGAGAATTACCGTGGTAAAAATCACGGTAATTTTAAAACTATATTGTTAATCATATTAACAAAAAGAGGAAGATATGAATATAAAAATTGAACTGATTTCAGAGTCTGATTTAGCAGACGAATCTTTTAATATTTTCATCGATGGCTTAAAACCAAGAGAAACCTATCGAGTCGAAATGTTTCTATCCGATTATTATTGTATCAATGCTCCCATGCTATTAGCTCATGATGTCTTATGGAAATCAACAGCGACTTTTGTATCAGATAAGAATGGTATTATTGATATTTCACAAACTCCATCTTGTTCTGGCTCTGATGAAGATATTGCAACAAAGGGGTTATTCTTTAATGCCAAGCCCTTGACCAATAAGAAAAAGAAACTGTCAAACTCTCTTTCTAAAATTCCCTTATTAGATCATTTTTTTGTGGAAGTCAAAATTATGCAAGGAAGTACTGTCATTGCAGAGAGAACTTTCACAAGACATTACATGAGTTCGCAAATTAGCCATCAAGATATTTACGGGCAACATTTTCAAGGGAGACTCTTTTATGATAAAAAGGCAATAAAAGCACCAGCATTGATTATTGTGAGCGGTAGTGAAGGAAGGATTGAAAAGGCACAGAATATAGCTCAGCTTCTATCTTCTAGAGGTTATATTTGCCTAGCAGTTGCCTACTTTGGTTTAGAGGGGTTGCCAAAACATTTGGAACGTATTCCTTTAGAGTGCCTTGTGGAAGCAAAGGATTATCTACGTCAGCATCATCAAGTAGATAGTGAAAGAATTGGAATCTATGGACGGTCTAAGGGAGCAGAGTTAGTTTTAGCTGAGGAGAGCATTTTTAATGACGTTCAATGTTTGGTACTAAATTCACCCTCTGATGTGGTGTATGAAGGGATAAAAGGGAAATGGAACTCCCATACTTCTTCTTGGACGTATTTGCAAAGAGAACTTCCCTATCAAAAGTTTCGACTTAGAGATTATCTATTCAGCAAACTTTTTAGAAAAAGCTTCCCTAAAGATCGTACTGCTAAGATAGATATTGGTCAAATGCATTCACCAATCTTATTGCTCGGAAGTACTGTTGATGAAATATGGGATGCCTCGTCAGCAATTGATGATATTGTCTCAGATTATAAAGGACACCACATTACATTTAAAAAATATCATGAAACAGGTCACATGTTGACAGTGGCTTATCAACCAAATCACCGTTATCGAAAAGATTGGCGTTTATTGATGAAAGAGAGTAAGGATTCTTGGTTGGCTACGATTCATTTTTTTGATAGGTATTTGAAGAAGCAATAACATAAGATTATAAATATGCTATAATAGTCCCAACTAAGATAAAAACACAGTTCTGGTTGGTAGTCCAGACGTAGGCAAGCCTATCAGTAACCTTCCTCCTTGGTAGTCCATTCTTAGGGATAGATTTAAGGAGGTGCTGTCGTGGAAACAATTTCAATTGGATTGACAGTTTATTTTGAAGATGGATTTTGGCATGGTTTGTTTGAACAAGTGTATCGAGAAACTTATCAAGTTTGTCGTGTGACATTTGGTCAGGAGCCAAAAGATGATGAAATTCTAGAGATTTTACAGACTCAGTTTACTCAATTATCTTTTAGTCCAGAAACTACAATTAAGCAACATGTAAAAATCAAGAATCCTAAACGATTACAACGAATGGTGAGGAAACAAGTAAATCAAAAAGTTTCTTCCACGTCGAAAGAACTATTGCAGTTGCAGTATGAGGAAAGGAAAAAGATTTCAAAACATCAATCTAGTGTCCAAAAGCAATTGCTCAAACAAGAGAAATTCGAACGCAAACAGCAAAAACGTAGAGAGAAGCACAGGGGGCATTAACTCACTCGTTCCCATATTTGATCAATCCTCCATAAACTGGAGGATTTTTTGAATATTATGTGTGAGATGTGATATACTATTCACATCTTTAAACTTATAAGTGTGAGACAAGGAGAAAGCTATGCCAGTAAATGAATATGGCCAGATGATTGGTGAACCTGTAGACGACACACCTGGAGTTTTACCGTCACTTGTACGGATAGAAGGACAGTATACGATTCTAGAAGCTCTTTCAGTGGAAAAGCATGCGGAGGATTTGCTGGCTGTTTATGGTCCAGAATCACCTCAAGAGATGTGGACCTATCTCTTTCAACCACCAGTAGAAAATCTTGAAGAATTAATTGTTGCTATGAAGCAGATGATTGAGCGCAAGGATCGCTTCTATTATGCGATTATCGATAAAGTGACTGGAAGGGCGCTGGGGACTTTTTCTCTCATGCGTATTGACCAAGCTAATCGCGTGATTGAAGTTGGCGCGGTGACCTTTTCTCCGGCTCTCAAACAGACAAGGATGGGAACAGAGGCCCACTATTTGCTAGCTCGTTATGTCTTTGAAGAGCTTAACTATCGCCGTTATGAGTGGAAATGTGATGCGCTAAATCTACCTTCTAGAAAAGCAGCAGAACGTTTGGGCTTTATCTACGAGGGAACCTTCCGTCAAGCTGTTATTTATAAAGGGCGTACTAGAGATACGGATTGGTTGTCTATGATTGATAAGGACTGGCCAAGGGTTAAAGCGCGTTTTGAATCGTGGTTGAGTCCAGATAATTTTGATGAAAATGGGCAACAGTTGAAATCCCTTAGAGAATGTTAGAAAGGTTTGCTATGATTAAGATTACAAAAGAAACATCTGTTTCACTTGATGATGTTTTGCATCTCTACCAGGCAGTTGGTTGGACAAATTATACAAATCAGCTCCAAATGTTGGCCCAGGCTCTGACTCATTCACTGGCCATTTATCTAGCGCGTGATGGTGAGAAAATTGTTGGTCTAGTTCGCTTGATAGGAGACGGTTTTTCTTCAGTTTTTGTTCAGGATTTGATTGTCTTGCCTACCTATCAGCGTCAAGGAATTGGCAGCACCTTGATAAAGCAGGCTTTATCCGATTATAAGGATGCCTATCAAGTCCAACTAGTGACAGAAGAGTCTGAAAAGACTCTTGGATTCTATCGTTCTCTGGGGTTTGAAGACTTATCTAGTTTCCAGTGTACGGGCATGATTTGGGTGGACCGAAAAAAATTAAAATAATCTTTTTCACTTAAGCTAACTTTAAGTCTGCTTGTGTATCATGTAATCATTAAATAAAGACCTCCTAACTTTATTTAATAGAAATCCTAAACTTTTTTTCATCATAATCTCCTAATAAAGTCACCCAATTCGGTGGCTTTTTTGTTATGTGACTTTCAGCGATATTTCATTTGTATTCGTTGTTTTGAACAAAATTAAAAGTTCGTGTCAAGGAAAACGCGGATATCCATATAATACAAAGATCGTCTTATATTCTTCCTAGTATTGAACATATTGATGCCTTTAAAATTAGTGTTATTAAACTTTTTAATGACCTACTTGAGATCCTGATAAAAAGTATCTGATTTATCGTGATTTTATCAAAAGGTATCGAAATATGAAAGAATTAAATTTTTCAAAAAGAAGATTGTCGTGGAAATCTCGTGTAACAATATAGTATTTTGTGAGGAAGTAAGACTATGGAAAAATACTTTTTCTTGATGAAAATCTATATCTAGTATATAATCAATCTATAACGTATAGATTGGAGATATATCATGGCTATAAGCATATCGAAACAATACAATTTTAAACTGAATGAAGCTACTATGGAACAAGCTCGAAATATTATCAAGGAAAAGGGCATGACAATGACAGATGCTATTTCTTTATTTATGGAGCAAATAGTTCTAGAGCAAGATTTGCCTATTAAGACGGCCGAAGATTTGCATAGAGAGCAGTTAATTGCTGAACTACAAGCCCAATCTGAACGTGCCTTGAGAGAATATGAGGCAGGTGAAGGAACTTCCCTAGACAATGTGAGGGCACGCTATGGCTTATAAAGTGATTCTTTCAAAAGAAGTTGAACAAGCTATCGACAATATACACGAATATATAGCTACGGTACTTTTAGCCCCTCAATCTGCGAAAAATACTGTAGTAAAAATTTTAGATGGCTTAAAAAGTCTAGAAATCTTTCCTGAGGCTGGTTTTGATGCAGATGAGAAAATCGGTGTAAAGATTAATAGTAAGCATCCTACACGAGGAAAAATTATAGATCAATACGTTTTGCTTTACTTTATTGATCAGACACAAAAGACTGTTTTTCTCTCCCATTTATTTCATACCAAGAGTGACTATGTTACCTTACTACAAAAAGACAATAAAAAAAGTTCAAAATCTTAAGCTAACTTTAAGTCTTATCCTGTATCATGTGACCATTAAATAAAGACCTCCTAACTTTATTTAATAGAAATCCTAAAACTTTTTTCATCATAATCTCCTAATAAAGTCACCCAATTCGGTGGCTTTTTTCTTGTTTGCTTTTAGCAATTTTTAATTAGTATTTATTATTTTTGAACAAAAGTAAAAACTAGAAAATCTTAAGTTAATTTTAAGTCTTCTCTTGTATCATACAGTTATTAAGTAAAGACCTCCTAACTTTATTTAATAAAATCCTAAACTTTTCTTTTTCATAATAATCTCCCTAATGAAGCCACCAAATTCGGTGGCTTTTTTGTTTGTAGGCTGGATTTTTGCTATAATAGGAACATGAGTAGAATTTTAGATAATGAAATCATGGGTGATGAGGAGTTGGTGGAGCGTACCCTCCGTCCCCAATATTTACGTGAATATATCGGTCAGGACAAGGTCAAGGATCAGCTTCAAATCTTTATTGAAGCTGCAAAAATGCGTGATGAGGCGCTGGACCATGTTCTTTTGTTTGGCCCTCCAGGTCTCGGGAAAACAACCATGGCTTTTGTCATTGCCAATGAACTGGGAGTCAATCTCAAGCAAACGTCTGGTCCTGTTATCGAAAAAGCCGGTGATTTAGTTGCGATTTTGAATGATTTGGAGCCAGGAGATGTTCTTTTTATTGATGAGATTCATCGCTTGCCCATGTCGGTGGAAGAGGTGCTTTACAGTGCTATGGAAGACTTCTACATCGACATCATGATTGGTGCGGGGGAAGGTAGTCGCAGTGTCCATCTAGAATTACCACCTTTTACCTTGATTGGTGCGACGACACGAGCAGGGATGCTGTCGAATCCTCTTCGTGCACGTTTTGGAATTACTGGTCACATGGAGTATTATGCCCATGATGACTTGACAGAGATTGTCGAGCGGACGGCAGATATTTTTGAGATGGAAATTACTCATGAGGCAGCTTCTGAGTTGGCCCTCCGTAGCCGTGGAACTCCTCGTATCGCCAATCGTCTCCTCAAGCGCGTTCGCGACTTTGCGCAGATTATGGGCGATGGCTTGATTGATGATGGGATTACGGACAAGGCTTTGACCATGCTGGATGTAGACCATGAAGGCTTGGACTATGTGGACCAGAAAATTCTCCGCACCATGATTGAGATGTACGGTGGAGGTCCTGTCGGTCTAGGAACACTTTCTGTTAATATCGCTGAAGAGCGTGAGACGGTAGAAGATATGTATGAACCTTACCTGATCCAGAAAGGCTTTATCATGCGAACTCGTTCAGGACGGGTCGCGACAGCTAAGGCATATGAACATTTGGGGTATGAATACATTGAAAAATAAGGCTGAAATCTTAGACTCTTTTAGAGAAAATCCTGACATGATGGCTATTCTGACCATCATCCGTGACTTGGAGTTGAAAGATTCTTGGTTGGCAGCTGGTTCGGTCCGAAATTTTATCTGGAATCTCTTGTCAGATAAGCCACCCTTTGACCGTGAAACGGATGTGGATGTGATTTTCTTTGACCCAGAGGTGAGTTACGAAGAAACGCTGACTATAGAAAGCCAGTTGAGAGAGGACTTTCCCCAGTATCAGTGGGAGCTGAAAAATCAAGTCTATATGCATCAGCATAGTCCCCATACGGAACCGTATAGAAATTCCTGCGATGCCATGAGTAAGTATCCTGAACGTTGTACGGCAGTAGGGCTTCGCTTGCAAGCTGACGCAACTTTAGAGCTCTTTACCCCTTATGGTTTGGAGGATATTTTGAACTTTCAGGTTTCTCCAACTCCCCATTTCTTAGAAAATCAAGATCGAATGAAGCTCTATCAAAAGCGTTTATCCAAGAAAAATTGGCAAGAAAAAAGGAAAAATCTCACAGCTAAAAATACTTAAGGAAACTTTAAGATAGGAGCTGTATACTTATCTCATAAGTTAAAAAGACCTTAACTTATACTCCTAAAACTTTTTCATAATAATCTCCCTATAAAAAATTAAGTCGCCCAATCAGGCGGCTTTTTTTGATGGATCAATGATTCGACATATAGTAGATTGAACCTAGAATAGTACGCTACGGATTTTAAAATATTTTTAGAAATTGATCTGACTCTTCTTTCTGGTCAATTTGTTTATATTTTATTTCATCTTACTGATTTTTTACAATAATATTTGATTTTTTAAAGGTAAACAGATGATTATTGGACAAAAAAGAATCTTACAATCAGGGAAAATCTACAAAAAGTTCAAGGCGTTTGTGTTAATCTATTTTCAACTTAATCTTTGGACAAAGAAGCCTATAGTGTGCTATAATAAAGTGTTATAGATTGAGCTCTATATCAAAAATTTTTTAAGACTACACCATTGCTTGTCAGGGTGAAAAAAGAGAAAATATCCATGTAACGTGGCTGTGTATCTTAAGGATGTTTTGGTATTTAGTTTTTTATAAAAAATAAACTCAAGGAGAAAAAACATGTTTTTTAGACGTCAGGAAGGACGATATAGAGAAACAGACCGAGTAACGAGGTATAAATTGATCAAGTCAGGGAAACACTGGCTTCGAGCATCTACCTCTCTTTTTGGTTTGTTCAAGGTTCTTCGTGGTGGTGTTGATACTGCTCAGGTGACAACTGAAGTTGTGGAAGATCGTGTCTCAACTTCTTTAACTGGGATAGATGTCCTCAAGGGGATAGTTGCCGCGGGGGCCGTTGTTGGTGGTGGAGTTGCCACTCATACGCAAGTCCATGCCAATGAACAGCTGGCTGTAGAGAAAGTCGTGGATGGTACTGACAATCTAGTGAATTCTGATCAGGTTGTTTTGGGAACTGTCAATAAAGATGAGGAGCAGCAAACGTCTGTTTCAACATCTACCTCTGTTAGTGAGAGTGTCTCAATCTCTGCTTCTACAAGTGCCTCTATTTCGGCCTCAACAAGTGCATCCGAGTCCGTAAGTGCCTCAACATCAGCTAGCACTAGTGCCAGTGTTTCATCTTCAACTTCAGCTAGTATCTCATCTTCATTGAACGATTCTGCCTCAACATCAGATAGTGCTTCGACTGTTGCAAGCAGTTCCCTCTCTGAGGTTTCGCATGTAGAAGGTTCACAGACGGCTCCTAGCGAAGATGCTATCAGTAATGACGGAACATCCAGAGCCACAGTTAAGGCTAGCGATATTAAGGTCAATCCTGATCTTTCTAGTTCTCTTTCAACTGCAGAAAACTTCACAAGTCAAAATGCGAGTCTGACAGCAACCACAACAGCGACTCTTGCTGCGACAACGACTGCAGAAGTGAGCGCTAAAAAGCAAGCAGAAGACCGTAAGAAACTGGCAGCACTTTCAGCAGAAATGGGAGAATACCTAGCTAAAGCCGTGGACCTTCCAGATACAAGCTCAGCCATTCTTAAGGTGAAATCTGCTATTGCTGAGATTGAATCTGCTCTCAAGGACCCAAACGCTGACCTAGGAACAGCTGTCAAGACAGCTACTTCAGCTCGCAACTCTATCGCCAATGCGGTTTCACGTGCAACCTCTGGCCAACGTGATAGCCGTAATGGACAACCAATGGCAACGGGAGAAAATCTCCGAGGAATTTCTCCGATTGCGGTAAACAATCACACCACAGCTCAACTTAGCCAAGGTAGTTATTCAAGTTCCAATCGTGAGGTTGTCTGGACAATCAAAATGCACTCGCAGAGTCCGCTTAATTACGCAGGTCTGATCGCGCAAGTGGATAGAAACACAACCATCACTCGTGTTCTTTTTAATGGAGAACCAATGGAGAAACGTGGTGGATCTGGCAATGAATATGTATTCAACAAGCGCCATGATTTGAATAGAAACCTTGAAGCGACAATATTGGTGTATGCGACGGTGAACAATAGTTCAAGTGCAGCTACTTTGAATGCTCAAGTGGCGACAAGTAGTCAACCGTTTACAAGCGCTAACGCTTCTGGGAATTATAGTAGCTCAATGAGCTCAACCGTTACGACTGGGGAAACAGGTCAGAGCCGTGCGGCATCTCAGCGACCTACGATTAGTTTGCCTGCAGATGTTACCTATTATAATGACGATTCTATTTCCACAATCAGCATGACAATGCGTGATGACAGGGGGTTGAAAACATTAGCTGCAGGACCTAATAATACAATTATTACAGGCTTGAATGCCCCTAATTATCCAAGGAGTAAACAGGGAGTCCTTGGTGATTTTGGTGTGTATCAACTGGGACGGCTTCTCTATTATCCAAAGCTTTATACGGTAAATATACAAGGTACCATTGGTCGAGACAATGGAACATGGAAGCCGTTTGCTACTGGCGCGCATATTCTTGAATATGTTGTAACAGATAGTGACAATCAAACAACTACAGCACGTATGACTGTCAATATCAAAGGGTTCAATGAGCGACAAAATCCTGTGAGTGGTGACACTGTTACAGTTAATGATAAAACAAATTTAAGTCCAACGGAAAAAGAGCAAGTGTTGGCTAATTTTAAAACAGCCAATGCTAGTCTTCTTTCAGGTACAGGATCAGGTGTAGGCTCAACTGACTATAAAAAAGGGACTGAAGAAGGTTCCTTAAGTGTGGCCAATAATGGCGTTGTAACCATTACTTATCGAGATGGTACTCAGGATACAGTCAATTCAAAACTAAAATATGGTGTTGAAAAGGTGACTGATACATTCTACGCGGTAAGTAGTGAGTCTGTGTCTGATATAAATCTAAGTAGTCTTGTACGTCCAGTTGGTGGAGCTTCTAGTTTACCTCAAGGGACCACATTTGCTTGGAAAAACGGACAAGCTCCTACGATGGCAGTAGGTAGTCGAACAGCAATTTTAACGGTAACTCACCCAGATAAAACTACTACGGATTTAACATATAATTACACAGTTTACCAAAAGATTGAAACCAAAACCAATAATGGAGTTACTGGTCAATTTTATGCCTTTAAAGCAGTTCCAGGTAAAGATGTAACTGTTGGAGGAAGCTATGCCAATAATATTGGTGGAGATTCATATCTTTATCTCAATAACGATTCCCTTCCTTCAGGAGCGACATTTTCTTATGAGTATCAACTGAATAACAATGCAAGTGCGCAAGTAAGTAGACAGGATGGCTCACCTAGATTTAGCGATGTCTGGCATACAACAGATGCTAACCCTGTGTCTCACCGTACAACTTATACAGTGAGAGCTACCTATCCAAAAGGGCGACTTGGTGATGTAACAACTTCAAATCCTGCGTTAACAAGTACAGTGAAGTTTAATTATACAGTCGTTGATCCAGTAGCTAATCAAGAGTATACTACAAAAGTTGGGGATACAACTCCGCTAAATGGCATTATTTCAAATCCGGGTAATGCAATTAAAAATTCTGATACTAGTGTAGCAATTCCGACTGGTACAGATTATAGTTGGGTATCAACACCAGATGCTGCAACTCCGGGTATCTTTAAGAAAGAAGTTACAGTTACTTTACCGCAAGGTTCAACAACTCAATCAAGGAATGCTACAAATGTTCCTGTAGCCATCAAAGTCAGACCGAACCCACCGCAAATTTCATCTGATCAATTGACAAATACAGGTGGTCTGCCAAATAAAGGAATCACCGTTACAGATGTTGTTCCAGGTGCGACGGTAACCTTGACAATTGGTGGTAAGACTCTTACTAAGACAGCTGGTGCTAATGTAACGAGCTTGACTTTCACTCCAGCCGAAGTCGCAGATAGTAATGGATTGCTTCCAACAGGAAACGTAACAGTTAAACAAAGTAAGGTATTTAATAATCCTGTAACGAATGCGAATGAAACTTTGGAATCAGATGTAAGAACAGTTGCTATTACACCTGAAACAGAAAAACCACAAGTTATTGATACGGTAGTCAAAGTAAAGAATGACGATAACACATGGTCAGCTGCTCCTAAAGAAATGAATAATGGTACTCCTGAATACACGTTCTACTCTGGAGATTCATTAGAATTTACAGCTAAGTTCAAAGATAATAGTGGTGTCGTCCAAAATACAGAAGTTCGTGGTGGAGACCCAGGAACTCCTGCAATTAACAATCTTTTCCATAATGATACATGGGGAACAACTGTTATCAATAAAGTCACAGCTAAGACTACAGCTACTGCTAACCAACCAGCTGTGACAACTGTTACAGGTACTATTAATTCTGACTTGAGCTATGATTCCAGAAATAAAATTACACGCTCTATAACTGCAGATGATTTTTCAAATCTCCGATCAGACGGAACTACCTTTGTTTTGAAACAGGGTCAGTTGAAAGATAGATTGGGTGAAATGAAGATTCCTCCAATAACAGTTCGAGATATCAGCAATTTAACTGATACAGATAAAAAGACTATCAAAACTGCGGTTGAAAAGGCATATCCACAGGCTAAACATCGAATCAAAACCTATACTCAACAGAGTAATGGGGATGTGTTGATTACCTATAAAGATGGAACAACAAGAACAGTTACCCCTACACTAGAGCAAAATTATAAAACAAGAACAGAAACACCATTTTACGCAGTTGCTGGAGAGAATCCTGCGGCTTTGACAGCTCGTGACTTTATTCGCTCAGCTGATGGCACAGAATTACCTTCAAATACAAGTGTGGTTTGGAAACAAGGAACTCTAGATTTATCAACACCTGGTGATAAAACAGCTACTTTGACGGTTACCGATTCTAAAGGTGTATCTAAAAATATTGCTTATAAATATACTGTTTATCCAAAAGTAGAAGCTAAAACTTACAATGGTGTGACAGGTAAGTTCTATGCCTTTAAAGGAACGAAAGAAGCTAACCTTAGTAAAGTTGATGGAGGAAATTGGGCTAATAATATTGGTAGAGATTCTTATTTGTATACCAATGTTAATGAACTTCCAACAGGAACCAAATGGTCTTATAAATATAAGTTAAATAACACAGGGGCTGAGCAAACAACTGCTGTTGGAACCCCGACTTTTGGTGAAGTATGGTATACGACTAAAGAGGTTGTGAATCTGGAACCTGTCAGTCACCATACAACCTATACGCTAATTGCCACTTATCCAAAAGGACGTTTTGGGGATGTTTCAACAAGCAATCCAGCCTTGACAAGTCAGACAAGCTTTGATTATACAGTTGTTGATCCTGTAGCTAAACAGGAGTATGTTACAACTGTGGGAAATAAGGCTCCATTAGCAGAGATTATTAAAAATCCAGGAGAGGCGCTTAAAAATTCGAATACAAGTGTATCCTTCCCAACAGGAACAACATTTAGTTGGGTCCAGGCTCCTGATGACGCTATGCTGGCAAACCCTGGGGTTTATACGAAAAAAGTTACAGTCACTCTTCCGCAAGGTTCCTATAGTGGAGCTGCTAATAGTAGAACAGTAGATGTGACTATTAAGGTAAACCCACAAGCGCCAGTTATCTCAGTTAATTCTACCAACGAAACGGGTGGTTTGCCAAATCGTTCAATTGTTGTGACCAATGTCACACCTGGAGCAGTTGTTACGCTCACATTAGCAGGTCATACATTTACCAAGACAGCTAAAGATAACGAATCAAGTGTTACCTTTGAACCTGCAGAACTACAAAAAGCTTACGATGGCAACAATGGTCTCCTTCCGACTAGAGATGTGACAGCTAAGCAAGAAAAAACAGTAACACTTCCAAGTGGTGGAACTGAAACCTTGAGTTCGTCTACAACGACTGCAACGATTACTCCTGAACGTGTGAAACCAACAATTACCTATACTGTAACAGTAAATGGTCAAGAGCCTAAGAAAGATAGCAATGGTCGTTATCTGTTCTATGCTGGGGACAAGATCCAGATTACTTATACAGGTAAAGATAATAGTGGTAAATTAGTCACACTGAAGGTCTCTGGTAATAGAACAGACTTGACGGACTTCTTCGAAAACAGACCTGAGTGGGGAACTGGTCCTATCACAAATATTATCAATACCTTGACCAATGATGACCAAACCACCTTCACAATTAATGCGGTTGCCAATAAAGATCTTGCGTGGAGCTCAGGGAATCACTGGGGACGTTGGCTAATTGCTACAGATCCTAGTGGAAACAGTGTTGCTGTAGGAGAAATTAGTATTCAACAAGATCAGTTGCAGAATTTGTTTAAAAAACCTGCGATTGACTTGACTGAAGTCAAGGATAAAAATCATTTATCAGAATCTGATAAGGACAAAGTTCGCGAAGAAATCAGAAAAGCTCATGATAAAGTGACTCCGAACGGTCGTGATCGTATTTCTAGCATCGATGTAAGTGACAGCGGTGTTGCAACGGTTTATTATAAAGATAACGCTAAAGTAACATCTGGTAATCAACCATATGCACCAACGGTTTATAGTCAAGATGAAACTGTTTCAGACAAGAAATATCGTTCTGAGTCAGCGTCAACCAGTGCATCAGTGTCAGCGTCAACAAGCGCATCAGTGAGTGCAATGACTAGTGCCAGTACATCAGCGTCAACCAGTGCAAGCCAATCAGCAAGCACATCGGCCTCTGAATCAGCGTCAACAAGTGCGAGCCAATCAGCAAGCACATCAGCTAGCCAGTCAGCGTCAACCAGTGCAAGCCAATCAGCAAGCACGTCTGCAAGCCAAAGTGCTTCAACAAGCGCAAGTCAATCAGCAAGCACATCAGCTAGTCAGTCAGCATCGACAAGTGCGAGCCAATCAGCAAGCACGTCTGCAAGCCAAAGTGCTTCAACAAGCGCAAGTCAATCAGCCAGCACCTCAGCTAGCCAGTCGGCGTCGACAAGTGCGAGCCAATCAGCAAGCACATCAGCTAGCCAGTCAGCGTCAACCAGTGCGAGCCAATCAGCAAGCACATCAGCTAGTCAGTCAGCATCGACAAGTGCGAGCCAATCCGCAAGCACATCGGCATCTGAATCAGCGTCAACCAGTGCGAGCCAATCAGCCAGCACGTCAG
>NZ_JAPVZN010000010.1:0-58824 GCF_041432385.1 Streptococcus sp. 27098_8_91 | reverse complement strand
GTTCCATTTGGAAGGGTTACTTCTACGGTTGAGCCTTCTTCAGCTGTACCAGTAATACTAGTAGCACCTGCCTTAACTGCATTTACAGTTGGTGCTACTGGAGGTGTAACGTCTGCCTGACTGACAGTTTGTGCTGGGGTCAATTTAGCTGTCGAACCATTTGAGTAGGTTAGTGTTGTTGTACCATCGGTTCCTACTTCAACCTTAGTTGCACTTGGGTTCGCTGTTTCTACTGCTTTCTTAACTGCATCTTTTTCTGGTTGAGTTAGGCTTGATGGATTTTTAACTGGTGTTACTGCAGGTGCTGTTGCTTCAATTTTGAATACTGAGTCTGCTGGAATGACATCTGTACTTCCATCTTTATAAGTCACCTTAACATTAGTACCATCTACAGAAACACTTTCAATCTTATCGCTGAAAGTTGGGTTCGCATCTTTAACAGCTTTTTCAAGGACACTCGCTTCTGGAACAGTATTTGATTTAATCGGTGTTGATGGAGCTACTGCAGTATATTTGAATGACTGTGGTTTCCACATAAAACGGATACGCCCAAGTTGTCCTGGTGTAGTCGCATCACCAACATGTTCATAACCTGTATTACCCGCCGCATCTTCAGCAAAGAGGTAACGAGTGAATTGTCCACTACTTTCTGTGTAAGTGTTTTTAGGAACTTCACCAGTTACGCGAACGATAGCTGGAGTTGACTCTGTAGCAGTAGTTTCTACATGAATACCTTCAGTCTTAAGATACAAACCACCTTTAGTTCTACCGTTTAAGAAGGTAGTGTCTTCTGCACCAAGCCCACTGCGGTTATCTTGTGGTAAAGCTAGATAAGCTTTTACAATCTTACCTGAATTATCAGTTACCTTTAGCTCAATATTATTTTCTTCACCAGAGTAAACATAAATGGCTTGTGTCGCAGGATCATCATATGGAATGTGTAAGGTCGGACGAACTGTCTCTTTTACAGTAACTTTAGTTGGAGTTGATGTGTTTTTAGCTACATCTGTTGCTGTAACACTAATTTGATCATCAGCATTCAAAGCTGGAACTGGAATTGAAAACTCACCATTTTCTCCAGCTTTTGCAGAGGATTTTTGTCCATCTTGAAGGGTTACTTCTACTGTCGAACCTGCTTCGGCTGTACCTGTGATGGCTGTAGCACCTGCCTTAACTGGGTTCACAGTTGGGGCTGCTGGGGCCGTTTTATCTGGTACCGTTACTGATGTCGGTGTTGACTTGTTACCAGCGTCATCTGTCGCAGTCACAGATACGGTGTCGCCTTCCTTCAAGGCACTTACTGGAACACTGTAGCTTCCATCTTGGTCGGCTTTCGCGGATACTTTAGACCCACCTGGAAGAGTTACTTCTACGGTTGAGCCTGCTTCGGCTGTACCCGTTACCGCTGTAGCGCCTGCTGTAACTGAATTTACAGTTGGGGCTGCTGGTGGTGTGGTATCTTTTACTTTAAATACATAAGTCAACAATTGACCACCTGGAGTTAGGGTAACTGTGTTGTTTTCTTTAATGTATGAAGGAGCCTTGCTAGAATCAATTTCTTTCAGTGTATACCCTTTAGCTTCAACTGCTGCAATCTTTTTGTCTTGAGTGCTCAGATTAATAACTTCATTTTCGTCACCTGGAATCGCACTACTTGCTTCGATTTCTTGACCACTTTCATCAACAAATTTCATGTGGACGATTTGTGGCGCTGTAAACTCAAATTTTTCAATCTGAACACGTTGCAAGTTTGTACCAGAACCTGTACTTCCGACAAATGAGAGGGCATAGGTAGCATTTCTAGCAGTCAAAGCATTCTTGGCTTCATTTGTCATACTACGGCTAGATTTATCAAGTTTTGTTGTCCAAGTTTGGCTACCGTATGTTACCGTGAATTCTTTTTTAGTTCCATTATAGTTAATCTTGAAATCAACCCATTGTCCATTTGGTGCTGGATTTAAAGGTTTCATCTCTGTAATAGAATTTACTCTTCCTTGATTGTTTGATGAATAAAACGCACCGAACGCATGATTCGTATCTCCACGGTTGTATGAAGGATCTGCCATTGATTTGATTTCAGGTTTTGGAGTACCTTTATTCCACCATGAGTCAAGTTTGAAACCAAAAGCTGCATTAATTCCACCCATACCGATTGATGCACCAGAAAGACCTAGTTGACTTTGCTTACCTGTATGGAAGACGAAACCGACTCCGTCACCACCAGCACGACCATCCACTTCGTGTCCTTCATATTTATTACCAATATCTACTTTACCAGTGAAAGAGAAATCTTGGCTAGGATCGATTTTAAAACGTAGGTAGGCATTACCAGCCTGTCCTGATACATCTTCTGTCAACTTAATAGTTCCTGAAGATTTTTCATAACTTGCAGTTCCACCTTCTTGGAAGAAACTTTCAAAGTTTTCCTTGGTTACGATAGCACGAGCAAGGTTAGTTTCATCAATTGAACGAGTTGTTCCTTCAGTAGTCGCACGTCTGCTTCTTACTTTAGGAGTTGCTGAAGATTCTGTAGTTGCTTCCGATGTTTTCTCAATTGCTGCTTCAGTAACTTCCTTCACACTTGCCACTGCTTGAGTCAAACGTTCAACACTTTGGTTGATTTGATCTTGGCTTGCTGAACCGTTCGCAACTAATGCTTCTGCTTCTGCAATTGCAGCTGCTACTTCAGCTTTAACTGAAGCTTCTTGACCATCCAAGTTTTTAGCTTTAGCTTGTGTCAAAACAGCTTCTAGTTGAGATTTGTCAGCTGAAACGACAGTTGTTGCTGAATTTGCTTCTACTGCTTCAGTCGCAACTGGGCTAGTTGCAGCTGGTGCCGCATAGGTCGTCGCCTCTGCAGTAGGTTCATTTTGTGTTGCTGAATTTGTAGCTTCTGTCTTAGCTTCTACACTGTCAGCGTGAACCGTTGGAGTAGCTAGTGTAGCTCCAACCGCAAAGACTAGCGAACAACCAAACAAGAAATGTTTTCCTTTTTTGATCATACGCCAATTCTTTTGTTCTGCATTTTTACGATTAAAACACATATTTATTTCTCCTTTTGTGTTTATGTAGTATTATAAATACAATTTTATTATAATCTTTTTACTTAAATAAATCAAATTTATTCTTTAGATTTCTTTCAGTTTATTACATTCCAAATATATACATATAAGTTTTTATAATATCTAAATACAGTTTTTCTCTATTTTGTTAGTTTTTTTCTTAAAAACTTGATGTTCTTTTAAAATCAAAAAGAGCAGAAATTTTAACTACACAAACATATATATTGTATGTTTTGTTAGAAACTCTTCCTTATCCTCCTAGAATACGTTGATTAGCTGCTAGAATTCCAAATTTATACACGGGCTTAGATATTTCTTAAGCAGCCTGCTAACAAAAAAGAGCAATTTTATTTTATAGTAAAATGAAATAAAATCTGAACAAATTGACTAGGGAAATCAAATCAATTTCTATCCATATTTTAGAAGCAACAGTGTACTATTCAATATTCAATCTACTATAACGGAGTATGAAAATATAGTGGATTGAAATAAGATATGAACAAATCGATTAGGAAAGTCAAAATAATTTTTAAAAATGTTTTAGAATTCGTAGCGTACTATTCTAAGTTCAATCTACTATAGAATCCATAGCCTACTATTCTGGATTCAATCCACTGTACAAAAAAGATACATGGTAAAAATAGTATTACAAGAAAAAACGCATACTATCAAGACTTTAAAAGTCTTGATAGTATGCGTTTAATGTTGGAGAGCGCTATTGGCCTTTCTTTTCAAATCAACCTTTGGACTACCCTCGCCATTTTTTACTTTTATTTTACTTCAAATCCTTCTGCGACTGCATCCGCAAAGTTTTCTTCTACGATACTTGCACAGTGGTCACAGATGGTTGCGTGGTAGCAACGTTCTGCTGTACTTGGATCAATACGGCGGCAACGATCACAAACTTCACCAGCTGCACGTTCTACAGTGAAAGCTACATCTTCAAAGGCTACTGCACCTTCTGGAGCTGCACCTTCTGCGATAGTCAATTCTGAGACAATCAAAAGTTGAGCAACATTGCTATCAACAGCTCCAAGAAGAGTTCTCACAACTTCGTTTGGATAAACTGTCAAATGAGCTTCAAGGGATTTACCGATGACTTTGGCATTACGAGCTTCTTCCAAGGCTTTTTGAGCTTGACCACGGAAGTCCATAAAGGCTGCCCATGTGTCCAAGATTTCCTCTTGATTAGCAAATGTTTGAGCTTCTGGCAATTCTGACAATTGAACAAAGTCTTCTGCTTCAAACTCAAGATATGACCAGATTTCTTCCGCAGTGTGAGGAAGGATTGGTGTCAAGAGTTTAGTGATTTTCACCAGGATGTCATAGAAGACAGTCTGCATTTGACGGCGTTCCAATGATTTGGCACCTTCGATGTAAACAACATCTTTGGCAAAATCAAGGTAGAAGGCAGACAAATCAACGTTGATAAAGTTCACTAGGGCTTTATAGATTGTCAAGAATTCAAAGTCAGCATAAGCATCACGAATTGTTTTCACAAGCTGGTTAAAGCGGATGGTCATGTACTTATCAACTGAACGAAGTTCTTCGTAAGAAACTGTATCCTCAGCTGGATTAAAGTCAGATGTGTTAGCAATCAAGAAACGAAGAGTGTTACGGATCTTACGGTAAGTTTCAGAAACTTGGCTCAAGATATCCATTGAGATACGCACGTCATTGCTTGAGTCAACACTTGTTACCCAGAGACGCAAGATTTCCGCACCAAATTGTTTCTCAACATCGCTTGGAGCAATGGTATTTCCAAGAGATTTAGACATCTTTTCACCTTTACCGTCAAGGGCAAATCCTTGTGACAAGATTTGTTTGTATGGTGCCACACCATGGTTGGCAACAGATGTGATAAGAGAAGAGTTGAACCAACCACGGTATTGGTCTGAACCTTCAAGGTAGAGGTCAGCTGGGTATTTGAGTTCTGGACGGTTAACCACGACACCATTCCATGATGAACCTGAGTCAAACCATACGTCCATGATGTCAGTTTCTTTCTTGAACTCTCCATTTGGTGAACCTGGATGTGTAAATCCTTCTGGTAATAGGTCTTTAGCATCACGTTCCCACCAGATGATTGAACCATGCTCTTCAAAGAGTTGAGCTACATGTTCAATCGTTTCAGCTGTCATGATTGGTGTGCCATCTTCTGCGTAGAAGATTGGAAGAGGAACTCCCCAAGCACGTTGACGAGAGATAACCCAGTCACCACGGTCACGGATCATGTTGTAAAGACGGACTTTACCCCATTCTGAATGGAATTTCACTTTTTCGATTTCATCTAAAATATCTTGACGGAATTTTGATACTGAAGCAAACCATTGTGGAACTGCACGCCAGATGATTGGTTTTTTCGTACGCCAGTCAAATGGGTATGAGTGAGAGATTTCTTCTTGAGCAAGAAGTAAATCACCAAGTTTTTCGATAACCGTTGGAACAACCTTATCATAGAATTGGCCTTCAAACTCAGCACCAGCATTAGCCATCATAAGCCCGCGTTCGTTAACTGTCACAGCAACTTCAAGTCCGTTAGCAATACCAACATTATAGTCGTCCTCACCAAAACCAGGAGCTGTATGGACGATACCAGTACCTGAGTCTGTTGTAACGTGTTCACCAAGAATAACAAGTTCATCTACTGCAGTATCCCATGGGTGCTCTGTCACGATGTGGTTCAATTCTGAACCACGGTAAGTAGCCAAAACTTGAACATCCGTCCAACCAAATTTTTCAGACAAGCTGTTCAACAATTCAGCAGCAACCACAAACTTACGGGCTTCACCAGCAGGTTGAACCAAAACGTAATCAATATCCGCACCAACAGTCAAACCACGAGAAGCAGTGATAGTAAATGGAGTTGTTGTCCAAACAACGATATAAGTATCAGTGTCTAGGACACCTTTGCCATCTTTGACTTTGTTGGCATAGTAAAGAGAAGTTGATACCAAGTCATGGTATTCAATTTCCGCTTCAGCAAGAGCTGACTCAGATGACCAAGACCAGTAAACTGGCTTGGCACCACGGTAGATGTAGCCCTTGTTAGCCATCTCACCGAAAACACGGATTTGCGCTGCTTCATAGTCAGGGGTCAAAGTTACATATGGATTTTCCCAGTCACCAGACACACCTAAACGTTTGAAGTCTTCGCGTTGTTTATCTACTTGAGAAAGAGCGTATTCACGGCAAAGTTTCAAGTATTCAACCAAATCCATCTCTTTGCGTTTGACACCTTGTTTTGCCAAGACTTGCTCGATTGGCAGACCATGTGTATCCCAACCTGGGATGTATGGCGCGTAGAATCCTGACATAGACTTAGAACGAACAATGATATCTTTTGAAATCTTGTTCATAGCATGACCAACGTGGATATTTCCGTTAGCGTACGGAGGCCCATCATGAAGAGTGAAGTGAGGTTTCCCTTCATTCAACTCTTGACGACGTTGGTAGAGTTTTGCTTCTTCCCACTCTTTTTGCCAGACTGGCTCTTTTGTAGGAAGGCCTGCACGCATTGGGAAGTCAGTTTTCCCAAGATTTAAAGTTTCTTTGAGTTTCATGATATCTCCTTTTTTATATAGGCAAAATAAAAACCACGACTCGCTAAAAAGGACGAAAATCGTGGTACCACCTTTGTTCGGAAAAAGAACTAGTCTTTCTCCCTCTTTTCCCGTAACGTGGGCAACGTCAAATCCTACTAACTTCAGACTTGATAACTTGAGAGGATAATCTCATCAACAGGGATTGTAGGACTTTCACCATCTCCTACTCGCTGGAAATATGTTTGATTAGATCTTGTTCTCAGATTTTACAATTATAAATGTTGAGAAATTGTTATTCTGAATCCTCTTTAGACTCAGAACTCATTTCATTATTTACTAACGAAGATAAGTCAGATAAAGTTGATTCATCCTGTGCTTCCATCAATTCACGATTAGTTGCTTCTATACGTGCTTGGAGCTCAGCAACCTCTTCAGGTGAAAACTGACGAGTCAAATCATTGGCTTCCTCCTCATGAAATGCTGAAATATTTTCCCCCAAAGCCTCTCTAACCACCTCTTTAAAGACTTCATCACTAGTTTGTAAATAAGTTGCTGTTGGACGTAAAATTTCTTCCCAATCAGATGAATCAACGATGGCCAATTGACTTTCAATTGTAGATTTCAAGCGTTGATGGAAGACGCGACTCTTATTCTTCAGTTCTTCTGTCTCAATCGCAACCTTCTTAGCATTATCAGTTGCTTGACGTAAAATTTCATTTGCCTTGTACTTAGCTTCATCAAGCAAACGTTGTGATTCCTGTTCAGCATGATGAATGATATTATGAGAGCGTTCAGTAGCTGCTTGTTTAACTCGCTCAGCAGTATCTTGAGCAATTAAAACAGACTGACTCAATGAATCTTTCATCTCATCAAAATAAGACAAACGCTCTTCTAAATTTCTAATTTGTTGCTCTTTATCATGGTTACTTCGAACCAATGTTTCATAGTCTCGAACTACAATATCGAGAAATTCATCAACTTCTTCAGGATCAAAACCTCTAAACTTAGTACTAAAGCTTTTATCCTTAATCTCTAACGATGTAATTGGCATATTTTCCCCTCACTTACTTAATAATAATTGTATTGTCAATTTCTTCTTATCCCTTTTTGTCTGACCATTTTCTCTCAGAACACTAATCCTTCCAAAACGTCTGACACTTACTAAATCACCAATTTTAACTTGATAATCAGATTTTTCAACCAGATGGTAATTTACCTGAACATATTTTCTTTCTAATAAATCAGCTGTCTGAGAGCGAGACAATTTCAGAACATTTGACAAGAAAGCATCCAAGCGCATACTCGGAACTAAAACTTCCTTTTCCTGATAATCACTCTCGGCTTCTACCAATTCTTCAAAGGATTTGACTTCAAGTTTGACAGGCAATCGAGCAATCTTTTGAATCCCATCCTGAAAGAGAGAAGTGAATTTCCGGTCCACAATGATTTGAGCTCTATTTTCCGTTACCAATATATCACCAAATAACTTGCGATCGATTCCCAGACGATTCAGAACAGTTCCTAAAATCTTGGAATGAGTCAATTGGTCAAACTTGCTAGAATAAACAATCTCAAGCAAGTCCATTTCAAAATCCGTCAAAGTCGGTATGAAATAATCTGGTGCAAGTAGTACACGACTATACTCGCTAGCTACAAAATCATTGCTAGAAAAAACTTTAATCCCTTGATGATTGCCCAATGTCTTTAAAATAAAGACCTGATGGGGGTTGATAAAGGGAGTTAAGATGGGAGCGTAGTGCTCCTCAACCTGCCTGAGCCACTCCAAACCTTTATCAATAAAAGGAATATCCTCGACTGAAAAATGCTGATAGATATCTTTTCTCATGCTAGTATTAAAAGAAAACGGATCAGATAGTTTCCAAGTAAATGAACTAAAACGACGGCCACCCAAACTGAAAAATCTAAACCACCAATACTCAGCGGCAGACGTCTCAAGGGTTGAAGAATTGGTTTGACTAAATTAGTCAACAAACGACCTGCTCTAGTCTCATAGGCATTTGGAAACCAGGATAAGAGAGCAAACGCTACAAGTATCATAGAATAGATATCTGTAGCGTTTTGAATAAAGCGAACTAGAAATATCATTATCTCACTCGTTTTCTCTTCATATCGAAATCAAACTCTTCACCATGAGTTCCCTCTGGCAAACGAATATCTTCGATGTTAACCACAACTCCTACCGGTGTCAAAAGGTACATGGTATTTGCAACCTTTCTTAACTCACCAGCAAGTACATGACGAGCTCCATCTAAATAGTCTAGACAACGACGCGCTTGTACTTCAGTCATGTATTGGAAATCGATTAAAATACTTTCATTACCTGCTAGTAAATCAACGATATCCGTTGCATCTTCGTAGCGACGAGGATAACGAACATCAATGGTTACCTTTTCTGTACTACGATGACTCTTCATCGCTAATTCTTGCTGACGAGCATGAAGGCGCGTAATATTTTTTTCCTTTGAATTCACTTGTGAAGGCTGGGGAAGTTGTTGAGCTTGTGGAAGTTCTTCCATGGGGGCAGAAACTGATGTTAGCGTTTTTTCAGGCTTTAATTCAGCAACGTTTGGTGCCACTTCTTCTCCATCTTCAGTGAAATAATCTATAAACTTTTCAAATTTATTTTTTAGTGACATGGTTATTTCCTACTTAAAAAATGCTGTGCCGATTCGAACGAAAGTTGAACCACATTGAATCGCTTCTTTGAAGTCTCGACTCATACCCATACTTAGTTCTGTCATCGGCATATTGGGGAGATGTTTTTCTTGAATGTTTTTTTGCAATTCTTGCGTTTCTTTAAATATCTCTAGTAACTCTTGACTAGTTGCTTCAAATGGAGCCATGGTCATCAGTCCCACATACTCAATCTGGTCTAATTCTGAAAGTTCTGGTAAGAGGGCTAACAATTCTTCTTTCGAAAAACCGTGCTTGCTCTCTTCCTTAGAAATATTTACTTGCAAAAAGCACTTAATCTTGTGGTCTGCTCGTTTTTGAATTTCCTGAGCTAGCTTTAAGGAATCTAAAGCATGAAAATAATCCACATAAGAAATCACTTCCTTGACTTTACGTCTCTGTAAGGTTCCAATCAAATGCCAGGTAAGATTCTTATCACTTAGAGCATGATACTTGTCAAGAAATTTATCAACACGGTTCTCACCAATGTGTTGCACTCCTTGCGAAACCAAAGCTGAGGCTGTTTCAACATCTACATATTTGGTCACCGCAATCACAGAAACCGAGTCGTTTTCACGACCAGCTTCCTGAACTGCATTCGATATCTGTTGAAAAACAAGGTTCGTATTTTCTTTTAAATTCATCTTCATTAACGATTTTTAAAGAATGGTGGAGTTTCCAACTCATCTTCATCTGTTGCGGCTGGAACCTCAAAACGTTCTACAGGAGAAACAACTGGATCTCCTTGGCGAACAATGGCATCACGTCTCAAGTCCCAGTCACCAAAGGCTGATGTCTTTGGAGCTTCTGGGCGACGATGACTTGGAGTTGGTAACTCTACTGTATCAGCCATATCAAAATTGCGATCATATGCATGTGTATGGCTAGTTCTAGCAGGTTCACGGTAGGCTGCTTGGCGTGGTTGAGCAGTTACAACTTTCTCCACTTTATCTTGACGTACTCCTGTCGCAACAACAGTCACGCGGATTTCGTCTTTCATAGTCTCATCAATAGATGTTCCAAGCCAGATGTTAACACCATGACCAGCTGCTTGGTTAACAATTTCTGATGCTTCTTCAGCTTCAATCAAAGTCAAGTCCAAACCACCAGTTACGTTAACGATAACATCCTCAGCACCATCGATAGTTGTTTCGAGAAGTGGTGAGTAGATTGCTTTACGAGCAGCTTCTACAACACGTTCTTCACCGCTACCGATACCAATACCCATAAGGGCATTTCCTTTGTTAGCCATAACAGTCTTAACGTCTGCAAAGTCCAAGTTGATCAAACCAGGACTTGTAATCAAATCTGTAATCCCTTGTACACCTTGACGAAGAACGTTATCTGCTTCACTCAATGCTTCAAGAAGTGGAGTCTTCTTGTCAACGATTTCTAGCAAGTTGTTGTTTGAGATAATCAAGAGTGTATCAACATGCTCACGAAGTTCGTTAATCCCTTCGATAGCAAATTGTCCACGTTTGCTTCCTTCAAAGCCAAACGGACGAGTTACAACACCGACTGTCAAAGCACCAAGACTTTTTGCAATACGAGCGATAACTGGTGCAGCACCTGTACCAGAACCACCACCCATACCAGCAGTGATGAAGACCATATCAGCACCGCTGATCGCTTCTGTCAATACTTCTTCGCTTTCTTCTGCAGCTTTACGACCAACTTCAGGTTGACCTCCTGCACCAAGTCCACGAGTCAATTTAGGGCCGAGCTGGATAACTGTCTCAGCTTTTGTACTGCTCAAAGCCTGTACATCTGTGTTGGCTGCGATAAATTCAACGCCAGAAACGCCTTCGTCAACCATACGGTTGATGGCATTCCCACCACCACCGCCGACACCGATTACTTTAATTACTGCACCTTGTGCTGCTGCTGTATCAAATGAAAATGTCATATTTATATTCCTCTATTTTATTCGTCAAACATGCTTCCAATCAAGCTACGGAAACGATCTGTTAATTTACCTTTGCTCTTTTCTTCTGATTGAAGAGGAGCTACTGGTTCAACAGATTGGTTTGTTTCAGGCTCAGGTGTTGTCACTGTATTAAATACTGGTCGTGGAGAAACAGGTGAAACAGGTTGAGCTGAACTTCTAAAGTCAAGTGGCTGGTGGCTTAAAGTATGTTCACCTCGAATTGCTCGCTGAGCTAGAACATTCACTTCAGTAAGGCTTCCAGCGAATTCTGACAAGCTAATGACATGGGCAAAAGCAGGATTGCGAATCCCAACTTGATTTGGTACGAATAACTTAACACGGACTCCAAATACTTCTTGGGCCAATTCAACGACACCTGGAAGGAGGGCATTCCCACCAATCAAAGCAATACCTCCTGGCAAGTCTAATAGGTGACGTCTTTCCAAATCTTGCTTAATTTGCTCAAAAATGTGCTTAAGTCTTGCCGAAATAATCTCAGCCAAGTATTCTTCAGTCACTTCAACTGGTTCAACTTCACCGATCACTTCAACTTGGAAAGTTTCCTTGCTAGCTAGCGGTGGATAAGCTTCACCATAGTTCAATTTTAGACCTTCTGCAATTTTCTTAGAAGTCTTAAGAACTTTTGAAATGTCTTTTGTGACATAATCGCCACCCTCTTGGTTGACATTTGTATATTGAAGTTCTTGGTTGCGAATAGTGGCAACCGTCGTTTGGCCACCACCCATATCGATAACAGTCGCACCAAACTCACGTTCACCTTCATTCAAGACAGAGTGAACCATTGCAAGAGGTGAAATAATCACGTTATCAACTTGAATGCCTACACGCTCTACAGTTTTACGAAGATTATGGAGAATCGTACGTGGGCCAGTGTACAAGAGACCGCGCATTTCCAAACGCACACCCATCATCCCGCGAGGATCACGAATTCCTTGGAATCCATCTACGACAAATTCCTCTGGAATAAAGGTGATAACTTCACGGTCTGGAGTCATACTTTTAGTCAAAGCTGATTTAACTACATTTTCAACATCTTGATCTGTAATTTCTCTTGTATTTGATGTCACCGGAATCATGCCCTGAGTTGGCTCAACTTGTAGCAAATTAGCTGGCAAACCAACGTTTACAGACTTGATTGAAATCCCTGCTTTTTCTTCTGCTTGAGAAATTGCAGACTTAATAGCAGTCGCTGCTGCTTCGATGTCAACGATAATCCCATCTTTGACACCTTTACTTTTGGCATTACTTACGCCAATTACATTTACTTCACCATTTACAAGCTCTGCAACCAACACTTTAATAGAGCTAGTTCCGATATCTAAGCCTGTAAAAAAACCATTCCTAGTCATTACACTGCGTCCTCTCTATCTTACCAGTTTCACACTTCTATTTTTAATAGCTACACCAAGGCATAACTACTCACAGAATATTATAACACAAAAAATACATTCGTGCTCGAATTTTCTAACATTTACGCAAGCTTTTTCTTGGAGGTAATTTCTCAAAGTAACTTCCACTTGGTTAGCCGTAACCGCCTAATAATGAAGTATATTGAAAAATCTCCAGACTAGAGAATTCACTGATAGTTCCTAATCTGGAGATTTCTTATTTGCACTTTTCTTGTACAACTTTAGTCCATGGTAAATAAGCCTCTAAAACCTCTTTGTTTACGAGAATTTCCTCGTTTGGAAGACATTCTAGAAGATAGGATAGATATTTCTCGCTATTTAATTGGTGACGTTTAGCTGTTTCCAACAAGCTCATAATAATAGCTGCTGCTTTAGCTCCTTCAAAACTTTGAGAAAACAACCACCCTCGCTGTTTAAACCTGACAATCAGGGCAAATGCACTTTTCTAGTTAATGATGAAATTCTTCTGAATCAAATTGGGCAAGAAGAGCTTGGCGTTTACCTTTAGATTTCTTACGTTTGTAGGTAATCTCCTCTGTTTCAACTGGGAACATCTCCATCTTCCTCAGATGGAACCTCTTCCTCAAAAAGGTTGAGTTGTCCAGAAAGGCAAACACTTTTCTCAGAGAGATTTTCCATAGAGCTTTTGCGTCAGATAAGCCACTTGTTCACGAAGAAGGGCAAGTTCATTGGTGAGACTATCAATTGTCGCACTCTGTTGTTGAATGATTTTCAATAATTCTCCCATAGACTTTCCTCCTTATTTTCTAACTTTATTCTACCGAAAAGAAAGTCCTAATTTCAATAGAAATCACGACTTTCTGATGGATTTATTTTTGGAGTAATAGAAAAGCCCTTCATCAGCCAATCTACTTGTTCAGGTGTTAGAGCTTTGACATCCTTTTCTGTACTTGGCCAAGTCAGTTTTCTGTTCTCAAAGCGTTTATAAAGTAGCCAAAATCCTTGACCATCCCAGTAAAGGGCTTTAAAGCGGTCTTTACGTCCACCACAAAAGAGAAAGACTTGACCTGAGAAAGGGTCCAATTCAAAGTGAGTTTTAACTACATAGGCTAAGGAGTCTATTCCCTGCCTCATATCTGTCTTGCCACAAACAAGGTAAACTTGACCTAAATCGTTTAATTGAATCATCATAGTACAGTACCTTTCCTCCGATAACTATTTTTATCTAGTATACTGGAAGTTTGGGAAGTAGGATAGATACCTTGTTATGACGCGCTTACGGTTAGCCAAAGTGGAAGTTAGTTTAAAACGGATTTTCATCGCTCTGAATATAAAAATGGAGAGGACAACGATTGTCCACTCCAGATGTTAGCTTTTATTCAACCCACTACTGTTAACAAAGAGCCAAATAAGACAACAACCTCTATACATCATTTTTTATTAAGTGCTTGATAGACTTGACAAATGTAGAAAAAAGCCCAAATTATTCAATCTTTAAAGTGGAATAGTATTTCAAAACTTCCACTACCACTCTTTCCCCATCTATTAGTAAATACACTTCTCAAAGAATAAAAAAGTAATTAGTACTATCTGTTAAAAGTCGTATTGACTTAATGCTGTAATCAGATAGTTCCCTTTTCGAATCTTTTGACCTACATTTCTCACATTTTTTAGTAACTTTTGATAGTCATTCTGGGTTAATTGTTCAATGACTTGAGCTAGATCGTGTAACGATTCAACTGCAATTCCACACTGGTTCTCTAGTACAAAACTAGATAAAGCAGATTGTTTCCATACCACCAATGGAAACCCAGAAGCTAGATAAAGCGATGCCTTATGAGAATTATTATATCGAAGATACTCCCCAAAAACACCACTACAAGTTTCGGAACTATCACCATCCCAGACAAGTCCAAATCCTCCTGAAAGTGCAGCAGGGAGTTCATCAGGGAGAAAGGAACCGAAATACTCTTGGTTTGCTAACTTTCTAGTTTCATCAAAGCCAACACCATAAAGGTTATAGGCAGGGCTAGACGGCAAATTGTACAAATAACCCGCTTTTTCTTGTGCTAGATTACCTGCCACAATAATCGGTTGATCCTTCGAAAGTTCTTCTTTTTCCTGAAAATCGGGGATCAGATAATCAAAAATACCTAGACTGACAATTTTTTGTTCTGAAATACCCTTATTGACCAGGACTGACTTCATAATCGGATTATGCGCAATAAGGCCATCAGCAACTTTTAAAAGACTTGATTCTTGAAGCTGTACACGAATTTTATGCTTTAAAGGTACTGTATCCAAATTAGCATAGCGCAAAACTTCTAAATCATGGATAATAAAATAGACTTTGACCCCTCTAGCTTGCAATTTTTTTACTAAATAGGTAGTAAAGAAGCTATGATGGAGCATAGGAAATTGAATTAACAGTTGATCTCCTGGTTTCAACAGCGAAAAGGCTTGTGCCAAGGCTTTTGATTTGTGTTGTTGAGCTTTAATCGTACTCATTTTGTACCAGTCTTCAACCGTCAATAACAAAGGACTAAAGCCCTCTTGTTTTACAATTTCCTCGACATCATTTCGCGCCTTATTACCAGCGTTTTTGATATTTTTATCCTTTAAAAATTCTTCTTTTAAATAATATTTCATCTCTTTGTTCTCATAGTTCGAAAGCCGACTTTTCAGGATAACGTTCATCTAAGAACTGTTTAAAACGGAGCAAATTTTCTTCTTTGAAGTCAACATTGTCATTTACACAAAGAAGCTTTTTATGCTTATCCTTAAAAATACGGTCCAGCTGATCAAGTCGATTCAGGTCAATCGACTTCCCTATATTGTGTGCAATTGGGTAAAATTGATTGCTTTCAATCTGCCAGTTTTGACATATATACTGATTCACATCAACTTTATAGTCTCGAATTTGACTTTTTGACGTCCTATCAAGGGTTTCAAATTCGATTTCCCAGAGGTGCGCTAAAGTACTCTTCTTCATAGGAACCGGCAAATGCGGATTAACATATCCTGTTGGTCCCCAAGGTAGCAATACTAAATTCTTAAACAAGCGCAAACCATAGCGGTAATTAAAGAATTTCCATGGCGATGCTTTCATAGCAGCCTTATTAGGAAAATGGCGATAAATTAACTCGATATTGTTGAGATATGTCTTTGTAATCGGAGCCCAAGGAACTATTGCATCATAAACAGCAAGTAGTTTAGGCAAACCATTTTTATAGAAATCTGAAGGTTTGCAATCCCTAATCATATACATATCGTCATTGAAATAGAGATAGTTTTCTGACAAATCTTCGATACGATGCAGATTTAATTCAATTGCTGCTGAGTTAAAGGTCGGAAGATATTCTTGTGGCATAAATTCTTTATGCGTAACCCACCTCAACTTGGGATGAGCCAAGTTCAGCCATTCAGGTTTCTGTCCATTGGTGATTAGAAAGATCTTATTGACCCAAGGAGCATGGTTTGCAATCATACGGAACCAATTGTTGAAGGTTCCATAGTCACGGTATCGCATGTCACTATCTATATACGAATCTGAGCCACCATCTTTTCTTGCAACCATTTGCTTTTCACGGATAAATTCTGGATCGCTCCCATCAACCCATAGTACAACAATATCAATTTTTTCTTGTGTCATTTAGAAAATTCTTTCTCCACAACCTCAAGAGCACGTTCAATGACCACATGCATATCATAGTATTTATAGTCTGCTAGGCGTCCACAGAAGATAACTTTGTCATTCTTGGTTGCTTCTTCTTGATACTTAGCAAACATAGCATTGTTCTTTTCATCATTGATTGGATAGTATGGTTCATCTCCACGTTTCCAATCAGCTGGGTACTCGCGAGTGATGACCGTCTTCGGTTGGGTACCATACTCAAAATGCTTGTGTTCGATGATACGAGTATAAGAAATCTCACGTTCTGTATAGTTGACCACAGCATTCCCTTGATGATTTTCCTCATCCAAGACTTCGTGTTCAAAACGAAGACTACGATATTCCAACTCTCCATGCTTGTAATCAAAGTATTGGTCAATCATTCCAGTGAAGACAACTTTTTCAGCTGATTTTTCCAGCTCTTCACGATTAGCAAAGAAATCAACTCCAAGCTCTACTTCTATATCGCCAAGCATGTTTTCAATGATGACATTGTAACCACCGATTGGAATACCTTGGTAACGGTCGTTAAAGTAGTTATTATCAAAGGTCAAACGCACTGGGAGGCGCTTGATGATAAATGGTGGAAGTTCTGTTGCAGAACGTCCCCATTGTTTTTCTGTGTAGCCTTTGATCAATTTTTCATAAATGTCCGGGCCAATCAACTTGATAGCTTGTTCTTCCAAGTTCTTGGGCTCAACATCCTTCATATCCGCCGTTTGCTCCGCAATCTTGTCTTTGACTTCTTGCGGAGTTTTTGTCCCCCACATAGCGTAGAAAGTATTCATATTAAAGGGAAGATTGTAAAGACTGCCCTTGTAGTTGGCTACTGGTGAGTTGATATAGTTATTAAACTCAGCAAACTGGTTGACATAATCCCAAACTTTTTTGTTTGAAGTATGGAAAATGTGAGCACCGTACTTGTGAACGTTGATACCTTCAACATTTTCACAGTAGATATTTCCACCGATGTGATCACGCTTGTCAATCACTTTTACTTTTTTGCCACGTTTTGTAGCTTCGTGTGCAAAGATTGCTCCAGACAAACCTGCACCAACAATTAAATAGTCATACATATTAAAACTCCGTTAATGAACTCTGCAATTTCTTATTAATGCCAACTCAGGATCAGCAAAAGTAAGTTGTTTTTTTAGAAAGGTATCATATCATGTATTAGACCCGCCTAAAATCTAGTACTAGAGCTAGGTCACATTTAATGCAACAATATCATTTGATTCTTTTTTGCTAAAAGTATTTGTTGTAAATAGTAAAAACATGAATATATTATATGTAGGAACAAACCAAAAGGCTTCAATCATACAGTTAAAAGCAATCAATGATAAAATCGCAACTAATAAATATTGACCATCCTTATACTGTTTTCTTGAGGCGACAACATAAATTATTATCAATAGGACTACAGGCACTATTCCATATGTAAACAACATCTGCACATAAGAGGAATCTACATAGTTATACCCTATTACAGATTCTGTTTTTCCACCTGATCCGATAAATTGAACGTTTCTTGTCCCAAATAAATGTAATTCATAAGAATTGAATGCATTTTTCCCCAAAGAAAGTCTACCAGTAATAAGTTTATTTATCGAAACAAAAAACTGAGAAGACCATGAAAAGTAGTATGTCAAATATAAAATTAGTCCTGAAAATATAATTGATGAAAAGGGTAAAATAGAATACAATCTATATTTTTTCTCTTTAGTAAAGTAAAAATATACAAATATTATCGTTGCTAAGAGAATAGACAAAGCATTTAAACGTGCATCACAGTATTTTATAATAAAAGCTGATAGCAAGACACCAAACAAAGATCTGGTCCAAATAAATTTATCTTTTAAAAGATAAGAAATTGCTAAAAATAGATAGAAACAATGTGATGCAAAGTCCGTTGGATAAATAAACCCAAACGAATTTCGAATAACACCCTCACGATTATATTGCAAGTTAGGGACCATACCAACGAGTGATAAAAGAAAAACTGCTACTACAAGGATACCAACCACAACTACATAGGTCCTCAAAACTACTTTCATATCTACATTAACCAAGAGGACTAGTAGCATCGAATAGACTAGAAAATTAAGCCTGTTCGTTTGAAAATACACTAACCCCCCCGAAAGCAACAATAAAATAGAAAGTATTAGATATTTGTATGAGACCCGCATTTTATACAAAAAACGAAGCCCTAAAAGCAATACAACCAAAAATAGGAAATTTACTTTGACTTGAAAAAAAGTCCTATCCAGCATCGTAGTTGATATGGTATTAAAAAACACCACTACAGATACAACAATGCTGACTAGTAGGTTTTCAAATTTAATTTTTATCATATTTTTTGAAAAAGAATCATACAGGGTGAATTATAAGAAAAAGAAATATGGAATTGAATGAGAAAAAATAATATTTCTTTAATCTTCTAGTTCACTTATACTCTTCTATCCTCCCTTTCCTAACTATTTAATCAACCAAAGCGAATTTAATCTATACAAGAGTTCAGTTTACAATAAGACTATAAGCTACTGAAATTTCTATTTATTCCATTCAATTTCACTTATTCAATAACTGCTGTTTCAACTCTTTTGGACTAATTACCTTTAAGAATAGTATTTGAAAAATGTAAAGTATCGCTCCTATTGTAGCAAATAGCATAACATTTATAACAGACGTAAAATTCACTGTAGTTTTTACAACGAATAGTACACCGTACATAAGAGCTGATGCTCCTATAATTTTAACTGTCGAAGCTAGAAGAGGCACTTCCTTTAAATAGTTTCTTGTAAAATACAGTTGAATAGCCCATACTAGGGCTTCTGTTAATACAGAAACAATAGCTGCTCCGATATAACCTAATTTAGGTAGTAGTAATAAATTTAAACCGACACTCACAATAGCTGGAATAGTTGTCGAAATCATAAATTCTTTATTTTTATTATGTGGAATCAAGATTTGAATACCCATAATATTTGTCCAGCCAATAAAGAACATTCTAAAAATCATAATTGCTATCGCATATTTAGCATCTTGAAAATCCTGTCCTAAGAAAAATTGCACGAAATCATCATTAACAATTAACATTCCTGCTATTATAGGAAAAATGACTAAATTGTATATTAAGAAAGACATCTGATGCATTTTGTTTACAGCCTTGTGATCTCCAGTTGATAGGAGATTGGCAACACGAGGAAGCATTACGCTTCCTAACGAAGTCACTAGTGTAAGCAAAATATTGACCAATTTTAAGGCTTGGTCATAAATTCCGACATCTTTAGTTGATGCTAATGCCCCTAGCATAGTACGATCCAAAGTAACATATAGCGAAATAGCTATTTGCGGCAAAAATAAGAGAACAACTGGTTTCAAGTGTTGTTTAGCATAGGACCAATCAAAATGTGGTTTCCCGATAAATTCTCTAGCTGGCAACCACATACTAAACTGCCCCAATAATTCAAATATTGTTAGCAAAAACACATAAAGATATAAATCATTTGCTGATTTTACAAATAAGAAGATTGAAATGACACCGATCAGTTTGACAGTAATATTTCTAACTGTTATCTTGCGAAAATCCTCTAACCCTTGAAATAACCAGGAGATATCCATCCCTTTAGATACCAGACTCAAGCCCAAAATATATGCAACGGGATTTTGCATAAATGACATGGATAGACATAAGAGAATGTATAAGCATATCGACAGAATGGTCGCACCAAACTGCAAGGTGTATATGCCCCAAAAGTTTTTTCTGATATCTTTACGATGGCCTGAAATTTCTTTTGTACCATAATTGGCCACGCCCAATGTCGCCAATAAAATAAAGTAGGTTACAATTGAATTGAAATAACCATAAGTACCTAAATCAGTTGAACTAAATACCCTAGTTACATAAGGTGTTGTTATAATAGGAAGAATTATCACTAGAAGTTGATAGGAAAGATTATACGCATAGTTTTTTAAAACCTTCATTCTTACCTAACCCATCTTCTCTCTAATTTTTTCATACAGTTTTGGAGAAACCAAAAACATCAAGTATTTCACTTTATTTTTCCTTGTAACATTTGAATTCGGAATAACATCTTTAAAATATTGAATGTATTCTTTTCTAATTTTATTAACTTCAGCATACATATCTGAACTAAGCATAGCATGTACAATATGCAGACCATTAAAAACATAGCGAACATTCAAGGCTCTTCTCATATCCCTATCACCTGAATAGTCTCGTTCAACATAACTTCTATTCCATTCCATTGCCTTGTAAAAATCTAAGAGACGATCACTATACTTAGAATTTACAATACTTCCTGGTCTTCGATAGTATTTATAAAGATTTAGATCACTAACAGCAATATTTTCACAAGAAGCAATATGCTCATAAGCAAGAGCTAAATCTTCATACAACATCCCATTAGGATATGGAAACCTTAATAAGATTTCTTTCTTATATAGTTTACCACCTGAATGTGTCCCAACATAATTTCCATAAAACATTTGTTCTAAAGCTGTTCGACGATCTAATTTTCCAGAATATTTCTCTCTGAAATCTCCTAGGAAATCACTATTTTCATAGTTTCTAACTTCAATCACTGGAGTTGCTACAAGATCAACTCTATACTTATCTCTAAGTTCTACTAAATATTCAATGGCTCTATGGTCATAATAATCGTCTGAATCAATGAAAACAATCCAATCCGTTGAAGATTCTTTTACCCCAGTATTGCGGGCATTGGACAATCCCCCATTTTCAATATGCAGAACTTTTATTCTGTTATCTTCTCGAGCATATTGGTCACAAATTTCTCCAGAACTATCCGTCGAACCATCATCTACTAGGATTATTTCAATATTTTTATATGTTTGTTGTCTTAGACTTTCTACACAATAACTCAAACAGTTCTCAACATTGTACACTGGTATAACAATAGAAATCTGATCCATTATGATAATCCTTCCAAAATGATATCAACAATACGCTCACAAGCTTTTCCATCTCCATATGGATTACTTGCTTTACTCATCTTGTTATATTCTGTTTGATTTTCTAAAAGAAGTTTAAAATTAGAGTAAATATTTTCTTCTTCCGTACCCACTAGTTTTAATGTTCCAGCAGCAATCCCCTCTGGACGCTCTGTTGTGTCACGCATGACTAAAACAGGCTTCCCTAAGGATGGAGCTTCTTCCTGAACTCCACCAGAATCTGTTAAAATCATGTAGCTTTGGTTCATAAAATTATGGAAATCAATGACCTCTAAAGGTTCAATAATTTTCATACGTTCATTGTCACCAAATACTTTACTTGCCAGCTCACGAACCTTAGGGTTTTTATGAATTGGGTAAACAACTTTAACATCCTCAAATTCATTTAAAATACGATTAACAGCATTAAACATATTTTCCATTGGTCGCCCAAGATTTTCACGTCTGTGAGCTGTCAACATAATCAATTTACTGTCCTTAGCCCACTCTAAAATTGGATGATTGTAATTATCCTGAACAGTTGTCTTTAAAGCATCAATAACCGTATTACCCGTTACAAAAATATTCTCTCTTCCCTCTTTTAGAAGATTTTCCTTTGCAACTTCTGTCGGTGCAAAATGGTAATCCGCTATAATAGATGTCGTTTGACGATTAAACTCCTCAGGAAATGGACTTTGAAGATTATAAGTTCGTAATCCTGCTTCCACATGTCCAACTTTGATGCCCATGTAAAAGGCAGCTAAAGCTGTGGCAAATGTTGTACTTGTATCCCCATGGACCAGAACAATATCAGGCTTTTCTTGTTCAAGAACTGCTTGAATCTTGTCTAGAATACTGGTCGTAATTGTAAATAGAGTTTGATTAGCCTTCATAATCCCCAAATCATAATCAGGAACAACCTTAAAGACATTCAGAACCTGGTCAAGCATTTCCTTGTGTTGGCCAGTTACACAGACAATGGTCTTGATTGAATCATTTTCCTTCAACTCATTTACTAACGGACACATTTTGATTGCTTCTGGACGTGTCCCAAAAACCAACATTACTTTTTTCATTTTGGTTCTCCCTGTATTTCTCTATACAATGCTCGATAGTTTTCCAAAAACAAAGGATAACTAAATTTGTTTTCATAGTCTTTCTTAGCTTGACTAGCAAGTTCCTGTCTTAATGTTGCATCTGTAGCTAATTTATCAATAGCAACTGATAGGGCAACAGGGTCTTTTGCTGGAACTAAAATCCCATTTTCATTTGTAACAACTTCGTTTAATCCCGGTATATCCGTCGCAACTAAGGTTTTGCTATTCATAAATGCCTCAATAGCAACTAAGCCAAATCCTTCAAATACTGAAGGTAAGATACAAAAATCAAAACTATTGATACATTCTACTATATCCTTGCGATATCCTAAAAATGTCACCGAATCTTGAAGATGTAACTCTTCAACCTTGTTCTCAAGTTCATTTCTAAGCTCACCATCACCAACGATAAACAACCGAATATTCTTCACTGTAAGTAAAGACATAGCTTCAATAAGATAAGTCAAACCTTTTTGTTCAGACAATCTAGCTATACACCCAAGCTTAGTCCCATCATAACCGATAATATCATCGACTTGATTATCCGTTTCCTTTAAGATAACTCCATTGTAAATAACCTTACTATCAGTAATTCCTACGTCTTCTTTCAGGTTATTATTCACAGCTTCTCCTACAGCAACACTTTTGGCATTCTTTAAGGCAAATCTATATAAGGGCAATTTATCTTTAAAGACATTGTGAGCTGTATAAACATGTGTTAATTTTGGATAAACAAATTTTAATAATCGAATATAAAAAGCAGCCATCCGATGATGAGTATGAACTATTGTTATCCCTTTTTGTTTGATAATCTGGTGAATGCTAAAAAGTAGCTTTAATACCGTCACGGGGTTTTTGCTATCAATATCTAAAATTTTATGATGTTGGATCCCTTTAGCAGAAAGCTCGCTCTCCCAAAGCCCACCCGTAGATGCGACGTGAACGCTGTCAAACTCATCTTTCAAATCTGAGCTCAACTGGTAAACAATACGCTCTGCACCACCAATATCCATGGTACGTGAAATATGTAAAATATTATTTTTTCGATTTTCGTTTTTCATCTAAAACTCGCTTAATAAAAGTGACATTCCCTACAAAATAACGCTTAAAGAGTCGTCTAGGTTCATTTGCCACTCGGAACAACCACTCAAGATGTGCATTTTGCATCCAGAGAGGAGCTCGTTTAATATGGCCAGATAAAACGTCAAAACTACCTCCAACTCCCATAAAGACTGAATTAACACCTTGATCCATAAATTTTTGAATGATGTATTCTTTCTTGGGAGAGGTAATCCCAACAAAAACAAAATCAGGATTTTTCTCTCGAATGTCTTCTTGAATACCGTATTCATCTTCTTCAGAAAAATAACCATTCCGATATCCAAGGACTCGTAAATTTGGATAATCTTTCTTAAAAATTTCTAGCATATCTATTAAAACGTCTTCCTTGGCACCAAAAAAATAAACCGAATAAGACTTTTCATTAGCTAAATGAAGCAATCTTTGCATTAAGTCAATCCCAGCGACTCTCTCAGGAACTTGATAACCCAAAAAACGGGAAGCAAGAACAACCGAGGCTCCATCTGCGTTGATGATTTCAGAATCATTCACGATCTTTTTAATTGATTCATCGTTTTGGCATTGGTTAATTTTATCTGCGTTTACCCCCATTAAGTGGAGCGGACGCTTTTCTACAACAAATTTTTCAACTGCTTGGACAGTTTCGTCCATTGTTAAGGGGTCAATTCTGACCCCCATCAAATTAAAACTATTCAATTTAATCTCCCCACGTAGACTCAAAATGACCCTTACGCTCAGCTTCTTTTGGTAGTTGCATGTAATCACCATATATTTTTGTCAAATATTCATCAGGATTTTCATGACAACTAATTTGTAAGTTTTCAAACTCTAGTAATTGCGGTTCCCCAAACACTTCTTTTCTTGCGAGTTCTCGTTCGCGGTAGGAACCCAAGACATTTCCGACCATGGTACTAGTCTCGTAATCATATTGTTTAATGATACTTTGTAATTTTTTGTTAATTTTTGAAGTCTTTAAGAGTTTATTTAATTTTAAGGCTCTTGAAACTTTCACAATCGCATTTTCGAACGAACCTCTATCTCTCTCATGCAAACGATCGATAACAGAAATTTTAGACAAGGCACGATAGAACTTTATTTTATTTGTATGCACCCAGTAATGGATTCCATCTTCTGGGTAACCATCTAAGGGAAAGATATCAATAAAAGGACTACACCATTCATTGCCAAATTGAATTTGGATTGAAGTATCCATAATCGAAGTATTACCTAGATTATCATCGTGAAGTCTTAAAACAACACTTTCAGGAAGCTCTTTCTCACAGATTGACAAGAATTTTTCGTAATCTTTTCTAGGCATTCCTAAATCCATATCATCATCCCATGGGATAAATCCTTTATGACGAATGGCACCAAGTAATGTACCACCCAAGGCGTAATAACGCAAATTATATCTTTTACAAAGGTCGATATAACTTTCTAAAAGAGTTAACTCTCCTAATTGAATTTCTCTCACTTTATTCATAGAATCACTTCGCTCCATCTCTCATCAACACAACTTTTACAGTTTTCAACAAAATTTCAATATCTTTCCAGATTGTCCAATTATCAATATAAGCCACATCTAGTTTTACAACATCGTCAAAATCGGTTATTTTACTTCGGCCACTAATTTGCCACAAGCCTGTAATACCAGGTTTAAAGCTAAGACGACGTTTTTGCTCAGGTGTGTACTTTTCGTACTCATCTACAGTTGGTGGGCGTGTGCCGACCAGACTCATATCTCCTATAAAGACATTCCAAAACTGGGGTAACTCATCTAAACTGGTTTTACGAATAAAACGACCAATTTTTGTAACACGAGGATCATCGTCCATCTTAAACATTCCACCTTGCATCGTGTTCTGCCCCATAAAATCTTTTTTTCTCTGCTCTGCATCAACACACATTGATCTAAATTTATAAAAGGTAAAATGTCGACCATTTTTCCCTATACGAGTTTGAGCAAAAATAGCTGGTCCACCATCTTTACGAATCAAGGGGACCAAAAATAGACTAGCAATTCCACAAAGGAGCAACCCAACAATAGCTCCACAAATATCAAGGATTCGTTTGGCAATTATATGACTAGGATTGTAAAAGTTTGTAGAAAATGTCACCACATTCAAACCTGCCATCCCATGGATTTGTTTATCTCGACCTAAACTTTTATCGAAAGCATTTAAGTTAACTGTTACATCAATCCCCATTATTTCAAACTGAGAAATAACAGTCTCAATATCATAGTCCTCACTTGGGAGATTGACAAAAACTTCATCTACCACTTCATGCGTGGCATAAGAAAGCAACTGTTCCCTCGGCACAACGGCGACCTTATCATGAGTAAACTCTGGCATGTCTAAAACGCTTACTGCAACGAATTTCCCTTGAACATCATTAGCTGTTAATAATCGATCCAATACTCTTTCGGTACGTGACATCGCCGTAATCAACAAAATATTACGACTGCCCTTCAAATTATGTTTGAAGATTCTCCAATATCTCTTCACAAAGAAACTGAGTAGATAATTCAAAACACTGTACAAGGAAAGCAAGTATACCATCCCTCGCCTTGAAATTACAAACTTTTCCTTCAAGAAAAAACTTGAAAAACTAATCAGCAGAGCATAAAAGATAATATATTTAATTGTTTCTACTAACTCCACATACTGGCCTCGTTTAAAAAAATTCTTACCGTATCCACTGATGTAGAAGGCAACAAAGTGAAGAAAAAACAGAACAAATACTGTATTTAAAACAATGTCAGTTTCTGAAATTGCAATCAGTACATAAGCTAATAAACTAACAAGTATACTCTGCAAGAGGGCCAGAGTTATATTGTGGAGGCCTCTTCCTTCCATACTGAACTCCCTATCTTATTTTTTTCTTTTACCATAAGAACCGTAAGTTCCATAAGATCCATATTTTTCTCGTTTAACATCAAATTTATTTAAAATCGCACCCAAAAATGGAACCCCTGTTTGTTCTAGCTGAACTTTAGCTTTTTGAATGTCTCTTCTTTTTGTTCCGCCAGCTTCTGTAACCAAAATCGATGCATCGCATTTTTGCACAATAATTGCTGCATCAATTACAACTCCGATTGGTGCTGTATCAACAATAATATAATCAAAATATTTCCGTAAGGTTTCAATCATCAAGCCAAAATTGGCACTTTGAAGAAGAGCTGTTGGGTTTGGAGAAGGTGACCCTGATTGGATTATAAACAAATCATCAATGTTTGTTTCACAAAGGCCATGAGATAAATCTTGCGTACCAGCAAGATAATCAGTTAAACCTGTGATTCGTTCTCTTGATTTGAATACTCCAGACATGACTGAGTTTCGAATGTCGGCATCAATCAATAGCGTCTTGTAGCCAGCACGCGCAAAAGCCCAAGCAACATTAGTAGCTGTTGTAGACTTTCCTTCGCTAGGGTCAACCGATGTAACGGCAATAACCTTTAAGTTATTCCCACTCAGTTGTATATTTGTACATAAAGCATTGTAGTACTCTTCTGCTTTTTTTACAGAGTTCAGTTTTTGTTGTGATAATTCTAACTTCGCCATAAGTTCTCCCTTACTTTAATTTATCCATGTCTGGAATGACTCCAAGGAGTGAAATTTCCATAACATCTTCGATATCTTCTGGACGTTTAATACGGTCATCGAATAGTTCAAGCAACAAGACCACTACAATCACTAATCCTGCACCTGCTACAACTCCCATAATGGTATTTCGACGAATATTTGGTGAAGACGGTCCAGTTGCTGGACGTGCTTCCTCCAAGGTAGTTACGTCAGAAACACGGGTGACCGCAATAATCTTTTGTGCCGCAACATCTCGAAGAGCATTTGCAATTCGACTTGCTTCGTCAGGTTTGTGATCACTAACTGAAATAGATACGATACGTGTATCTGCGGGAACCGTTACTTGAATCTTCTTAGCTAATATTTTCGCATTAATGTTTAAGCCAAGATCAGCAACTACTTTCTCTAGGACATCTTGGGAAAGAATGATCTCACGATAGTCCTTAACCAGGTAAGTTCCTGCTTGTAGATCTTGATTTGTCAATCCCGGTTTATCACTTTGGTTTCGATTAACTACATAGATCCGAGTTGTACTTCTATACTCAGGTTTAACAACAAAATTACTATATGCAAATGCAGCAGCTCCTGCTACGATGGCTACAAGAAGGATTAGCAGTTTCTTTTTCCATAGTGCCTTTAACAACTGAATAACATTGATTTCAATAGTATCTTTTTCTTTCATTATAACTCCTAAATAATTTGATCTTTAATGACTTTTTCGGGATTTAATATAAAGAGTTCCCGAGCCTTATCTTGGCCATACCTTTTACTCACTATTTCGTAGGCTTCCTTCATATAAGGAGGGCGACCATCTAGATTATGCATATCACTAGCAACTATATGAACCAAATCCCTCTCTAAGAAATAGCGAGCCCGTTTTTTCATAAATTTATAAGTATCACCAAACAATTTTGGTTTAAGGATACTCGAACTGTTGACCTGTGTATAACATCCCATGTTGATGAGGTCTCGCACTCTTTTTTCATTATTTTCCAAAGCAGCGTATCGCTCTATATGAGCTATTACAGGTGTTATCCCCAACATGAGAACATTCGTTAGTGCATTATGAATGTCTCGGTAAGGGGTATTCATACTGAATTCTATCAAGGCATAACGGGTGCCATTTAGTTGTGGAATCTGCTGATTCTCTAATTTGTTTAAAGCATCACTGCTGTAATAAATCTCTGCTCCATACAAGATAGTTAAATCAGGAGCAACCTCTTTAGCCAACTCCTTGACAACTTTAAAATTTCTTAATATGTCCTCTTCTGGTGTTTCAAACATCCCCTTTCGACGATGGGAAGTCGAAACGATGGTACGGACTCCTTGAGCATAGGCTTCCTTCAGAAGCGCTATACTTTCTGTCTTATCCTCAGGACCATCATCTACATCAAAAACTATGTGTGAATGGATATCAATCATCTTATTTTCCTTCCATGATATCTTTAATTTCTGTTTTGAGTGTCTCTAAGCTATTTGGATCTACCTCTAGCATATAAAGACTGCTGTCAGGCATGGCATAGGAAGGAAGATCCATACGACCAGTTCCCTTTAGATCTCGAGTGATGACAGTATATTTCCCTCCACTTGCTAGTTGGGCGTTCACTAAGCTAACCATTGTTTCAGGTGGCATATTTGTTTGCACTGAATCTTGCAAGCTTTGCATAATGCCATCAAAATTCTTCAAAGCTTCTGTTGAAGTTAGTTTTTGAATAATAGCAGAAATGACTTTCTGTTGATTGCGCCCACGGTCTCCATCACCGTTTGATAATGAATAACGCTCGCGCACAAATCCCAGAGCTTGTTCAGAGTCTAGATGAACATTACCAACAGGGAAGTGATAGTTCCCATGAAGCGAGGTGAATTCTTGGTCATTATAAACATCGACACCACCTAAAAGATCAATTAATTTCAAGAAGGAAGTGAAGTTGAGTCGTGCATAGTAATTTAGGTCAATTCCATAAAGATTTTCCAAAGTATGAATCGAAGCATCCACACCATAAATACCTGCATGGGTCAATTTATCATTTTGGTTATTGCCTCCATCAGCTATGGGCACGTAAGCATCACGAGGGGTCGTTGTCAAGAGAATTTTCTTGGTTTCTTGATTGACCGTCATGATGATATTGACATCCGAACGAGAAACGGAGCTAATCGGTCCGTATGTGTCAATACCACTAATATAGATATTAAAAGCCTTGTTTTGAGAAGACTTAGGTGCCTCAACAGTTTTGGTTAGTTCCTTGGTATAAATTTTCTTGATTTTTTTGGCGTGATCCGGATACTCTTGTTCAATCAGATTTTCAAAGACACTATTCAAAATAATTGCCTTGGTCTCTCCAGCTAAGAGACTCTTATAAGCCGCAAGGTAAGAAGAACTATCCTCAACCTTTAGGTCTTTATTCTGACTTGTCTTAATATCATCAAGCAGTTTTTTGATATTCTCCGCATCTGTTTTTGTCGGAGCTGTCACACTGGATAGTTGGGATACATTACCAATCTCACTATCCTCCAAAACTGCAACACTGATAGAGTAACTAGAATAGTTAGATGTTGCATTTAAATGATTGGCCAAACTAACGAACTGATGAACTCCAACCAAAGCTAGTGAGCTGGCTACAATAGATAGCAAGAGCATGATTAAAGTAAACTTCTTAGCTTTTCTATTTGATATTAAAAATAAAGCTACTAGCGCAATGAACACCATAATAGCTGCTAGAAGAAGATTGAAATAACTAACGGCTAAGATATGATATCTGAATATTAAAAACAGCAAAAAACAAGTAAGCACTATATATAGAAACAACAAAATAATATTGAAACTTTGCTGAAACTTGCTCGTTTTATTTTCTTTTAAACGTCTTCCCACCTTACACCTCTATTAATTATTTTATTTCTATTATATCACAAAGTAACACCGGATGCTATCAACACCTGAATTGCAACCGTTTTATTTTACCTTAAAACCAAAAATATTATATTTCAATCATTAAATGCCTCATATCTTTTTTTGAAAGAAGACTGCCAACAAAAATACCAGGAGATAGAAATCGGTTGACAACCTCTCAACACCATACTCTCACACCCTAAAACTTTCAATAATTACCAAGAAAGTGGAAAATTTTGACTAGAGAAACTCAAGTTTTTATAAAAATAGCCTTTTAGAGTCTCGAAAACAAAAAACAACCAGCTATCGCAGTAAAGATTTATCGTTAATAAAAAGCAAGAGGCAGGGTAAAAGTCTTCAAAATAAAAAAACATAGTATTAAGTGTTCAAAAACTTTATACTATGCATTTTATAATTGAAAACTTCACTCAATTTAATTTTCAAATTGAGTTTTTACCCAGCCTATCTTCTTAAACTTATTTCACGTGACTTTCAAAGTCTTTTTGACTCTTTTCGACAGAATTTTTACGTTCTTGTTCCCATTTAGACTTAGCTTCAGCAAATTGAGAGCTTGTAACAACATCTGTCTGTAATCTCATGTACTTGTAGTTGCTTCCAGTTCCTTTGATCCCAACTAGTGAGTAAGCACGTGTAAATGGTGTCACGCGTGTCACCGAAGCTCCACCACCGTTTGACACAACTGGGATTAGAAGGGAACTATCAATCAACCAAGCTTGTGCATCTGCGTAGTTTTCATAGCGTTTAGCTACGTCTGTATTTTCTGCATCTGCTGTTTTTAATTTTTGAGTATATTGGTCTAATCCGATACTTGTAATCTTATCAGCATCCTTGCTTGGATCAAGTCCCAAAATCTTGAGATAGAATCCATCCTCAGCATTGAAAGGATTGAGGTAAGTTGAAGGATCTTGGTAGTCAGCTGACCATCCATCCAAATTCAAATCATAGTCATGATCAGCTGGAGTTGGTGCTTGAACTGTTGCATTTGTATAATCATCTGTCGGCAATTGGATAACATCAACCACTACATTTTCAGAACCGAGCGTTGATTCGATTGATTGTTTGATTGAGTTTGTTCCAGAAAGCAAGGTCTTGTTAACCTGGTCTACAGGCAAGTCCAAATGAATTGGGAAGCTCACACCTTGGAATTCTAATTCTTTTTTAGCTTCTGCAAACTTGGCTTGTGCTTTTTCTTTATTGAAATAACCGTCTTGAGCATCTTCAAGATTCATATTTGACCATTGTGTACCATAGTTGACCAATTTGGAAGCAACTGTTTCACCAAAAGTCTTGTCTCCAACTTGTACGAAAGTTGGTGGTACAAGCGAGTTACGAAGAGTGTTCTTAGCTGCTTCTTCACCATTTGATTGAGCTGAGTAGGCTGTACGATCAATGGCGAAGTTAACTGCCTGACGGAAGTTTTTATTCAAAACTGCAGCTTGAGTTGCTTGTTTTTGCTCATCGCTTGTTTTTGCAGTGTGGTTATAAGCACCACGGTTGACGTTAAAGTTATAGTACCAAGATGTTGCATCTTGCAAGCTATAAACGATATTGTCCTTGTATTTTTCCTTGGTCTTAGCGAAGTTTGAGCTATTTGGATAAACACCTGCAGATGAGTAAGCACCACTTTCAAAGTTACGAATTGTCAAGTCTTGGTCTGAACCATCAAAGTAGGCCAATTTTACCTTTTCAATCGTTACTTTTTCTTGGTCATAGTAATGTGGGTTTTTCACATATTCGATAGAAGACTTAGATGTAAAATCTTTTAACAAATATGGTCCGCTATAAAGAATGCTATCTGGTTTCAGGGTTCCGAAGTCTTTACCTTTAGAAGCAAGGAATTCTTCGTTTACAGGGAATAAGATACTGTTGGTTGTTTTTGAGTTCCAGAATGGTTCTGGACGAGTCAAGGTATATTGGACAGTATAGTCATCTAAGGCTTTGACACCAACATTTGAAAAGTCAGTATTTGCACCTGTTACATAATCATCCAAGCCCTTGATAGAGTTCTGAATCAAGTCCAAGGCTTGTCCCTTGTTGTCAGCAGCGTACTTGATACCAGTTACAAAGTCTTGTGCTTTAAGGGGAGCGTATTCTTCACCGTCAACTGTAAACCACTTGGCATCTTGGCGAAGTTTGTAGGTATAAGTTAAGCCATCCTTAGAAACACTCCAATCTTCTGCAAGAGCAGGAATGAGGTTTCCATAGTTATCATTTTCAAGCAAGCCATCTACCAAGTTGGTTACAATAGCAGTGTTATCACCAGCGTAGTCCAAGAGATAGTTGAAGGTTGTCGGATCTGCACCAAAGGTAGACGAGTATGTTTTACCATCTGATGCTGACTGACCACATGCTGTCAATAGGACCGCAGCAGCAAGTGTCAACCCTGCTCCTAGTAAGCGTTTTTTCATGCTCATGATTTATTTCTCCTTATATGTTAGGTTTTGTAACATGGCTATATTTTAACAAATTTTGTCCCAAAAGTAAAGTTATATACTTATTTGACCTCTCATTGAAAATCAAAAAATAAAGAAATCCCGCTTCAAAACAGGATTTCTTTATTCATTACAAAAGACTATTTAACGTGATTTGCTAGTTCTTTTTGGTATTTGGCATTTGTTTCGATTTTCTCTTTTTGCCATTTCTTGAGAGCTTCTTCATATTCTTTAGTGGTTACAATATCGTTTTGCAACTCTAAACCTTTAAATACAAACGGATCTCCCTTGATACCAACTTGAGAATAAGCTTTTGTGAATGGCACTGTACGGCTAACTGTCGGAGAACCACCTGAAGAAGCTACAGGGATAAGAAGTGAGCTATCTGAAACCCAAGCTTGTGCTTTGGCATATTTTTCATAGCGTTTGTTAAGATCGCTTGTTTCTGACGCTGCATCATCCAAGAGTTTCTTGTACTCATCAAGTCCAACTTGAGCCATGACTTCTGGATCTTTACCTTTTGTGATACCCAAGTGTTTAAGGGCAGAACCTTTCTTAGCATCTAAGATATTGAGGTAGGTTGCTGGGTCTTGATAGTCTGGCCCCCAACCAGTTCCGTTCAAGTCATAGTCTTTTTGAGAAGGAACTTTGGCTTGAGATGTAATGCTCATTTTCTCATTGTCAGTCATTTGAAGTACATCAATGACAACATTTTCACTTCCAAGTGCTGCTTCGACAGACTGTTTGAGAGAGTTGGTTTGCTGTACAGCAATGACATCAGTTTGTTCAACTGGGATATCCAAATGGATTGGGAAGGTTACACCTTTAGCTTGCAATTCTGATTTTGCTTTTTCAAAGGCAGCTTTTGCTTTTGTCGGATTGTAAAGGGTATCTTTACCATCTGTCAAAGCTACATCTTTCCACTGGTCTCCGTATGTTACCAGTTGTTCCTGAGCCAATTCACCGAAGGTCTTTTCACCAACTTGAACATAGTCATAAGGCACAAGGCTGGTACGGATAATCTTGTCTGCACCTTCTTCGCCATTCATCTGTGCAGAGTAAGCATGACGGTCAAGAGCGAAGTTGATGGCTTGACGGAAGTTTTTATTGAGAAGCGCTTCTTTAGTTGATGTTTTTTGGGCATCATCTGTCTTAGCTGTTTTATTGTAAGATTGACGATTTACGTTGAAAGTAAAGTAATAGCTAGTCGCTTCTTGTGGACTATAGACAATCTTATCGCCGTATTCTTTCTTAGTTGAGTCAAAACTTGAGCTAGTTGGAAAGAGGCGAGCTGTCGTATATGAGCCTGACGCAAAGCTACGAATCAATGATTCTTGGTCAGATCCATCGTAGAAAGTCAGCTTGACGTGGTCAATCTTAACATTGTCTTTGTCCCAGTAATTCGGGTTCTTTTCGTACTCGATCACGGATTTTGAAGTGAAGTTTTTCAAAATATACGGACCATTGTAGAGAATTCCTGAAGGAGCTGCCGCACCGTAATCTTTTCCTTGAGAATTTAAGAATTCTTCATTAACTGGGAGCATAGTTGCTGTTGTCACCTTAGAATTCCAGAAGCTTTCTGGTTTGTTCAAGGTATACTCAACTGTATAATCGTCAACTGCTTTGACACCAACTGTTGAGAAGTCATTGCTTTCACCACTGACGTATTCTGCCAAACCTTTGATAGAATCTTGGATAAGAGTTAGGCCATCTGACTTACCATCTGCAGCATGCTTCAAACCTGTCACAAAGTCTTGGGCCTTGACTTCAGCATACTCTTCTCCTTCTGAAGTATACCATTTGACACCTTTACGTAGCTTGTAGGTGTAAGTCAAACCGTCTTGTGAAACAGACCAGTCTTCAGCAAGCGATGGAATCAAGTTCCCATATTTGTCATTTTCCAAGAGTCCATCGACCAAGTTGGCAATGACGTCTGATGTTGAACTTTTACTAGTAACGCTATAGTCCAATGTTGTTGGATCAATGGCATATACATACGAAAATGTTGTTGGAGCATCTGCTTTTTTCTCAGTTTTGCCACAAGCTGCCAAAAGAAGAGCTGCGCTCATCGTTATCCCTGCTACTGCGAGCCACTTTTTCGATTTCATCGGTATTCTCCTTTAAAATACTATTTTTCACCATTATACCCTATTTTTCTATAAAAGCAAGGGTTTACAGGGTATTTTTTAGAAAATTCAAACAAATATTTTTTAAAGAATTTTCTACACTTATTTTAGTAAAGATCCCAAGCGCCATGCGACACTTGAGATGGTAATTTTAAGCAACTAATTCGACGCAGAAGGCATCCCAAGGAGCCAAGCTCTGTGTAGTCAAAACTGCTTCTACTGAGGTATTTTCAATCAAGATAGACTTAACTGACCCTTCTACTGCAAACTCTTGCTGTCGGTTGGACAAATTGGCCACAACTAGGAAATAACGGTCTCCATCTTTACGGATATAAGCAAAGACTTTTTCAGCCGTATCAAGAAGTTCAAAATCAGCACGAACCAACCAGCTATTTTCCTTACGAATGTTTACCAATTTTTGATAGGTATAGAAGATAGAATCTGGATTTGCTAAAGCTTCTTCTACATTTATCTTTACGTAATTTGGATTGACTGCAAGCCAAGGTTGACCATCTGAGAAACCAGCATTTTTTGTATCATCCCACTGCATTGGCGTACGGGCATTGTCACGACCAATCACGCGAATGCTATCCATAATTTCTTCTATCGGAACGCCTTTTTCAAGAGCTTCACGCGCATAATTGAGGGATTCGATATCCTCTACTTGATCCAGCGTTTCAAATGGGAAATTGGTCATTCCAATCTCTTCACCTTGGTAAATATAGGGAGTCCCTCTCATAAGATGAAGCAAGATGGCATACGCTTTGGCAGATTTTTCACGGTAGTCTTGGTCATTTCCCCAGATAGAAACAATACGAGGGAGGTCATGGTTGTTCCAGAAAAGTGAATTCCAGCCATCTTCAACTCCCAACTCGGTCTGCCATTTGTTGAAAATCTCTTTTAACTTCCCAACATTTAGCTCTTTTTGGTACTGCCACTTAGGTTTCCCTTCCTGATACTGAAGACAGATATGTTCAAACTGGAAGACCATAGACAGTTCTTGTCCTTTAGGATCTGAATAGAGTTTGGCAATCTCTGGTGTTGCTCCCCAAGTCTCCCCTACTGTCAAGAGCTCTTTGTCGCCGAAAGTAGCCTGATTCATTTCCTTGAGGTAGGGATGAAGCATAGGACCATTGTTGACAATCTTCTGATCAGGAATTTTCCCAATCATGTCAATGACGTCCATACGGAATCCACCAATCCCTTTATCAATCCAGAAATTCATCATCTCATAGATTTTTTGGCGAAGTTCTTCATTTTCCCAATTGAGGTCCGGTTGCTTCTTACTGAAAAAATGGAGATAGTATTGACCAGACTTTTCATCGTATTGCCAGGCAGAGCCACTGAAAATTGACTCCAATTCGTTAGGTTCATCACGCCAGATATAGTAGTCTCGCTCAGGACTATCAGGATTTTCACAAGCTTCAATAAACCAAGCATGCTCATCTGATGTATGATTGACCACCAAATCCATAATGATTCGGATATCTCGTTTTTTAGCCTCAGCAATCAGCTCATCCATATCTTCCATGGTTCCAAAAATAGCGGCGATATCTTGATAATTTGCAATATCGTAACCATTGTCATCCATGGGGCTATCATAGACTGGAGAAAGCCAGATCGCTGTGATCCCTAAATTAGCTAGATAGTCTAGCTTACTGGTAATCCCAGGCAAATCACCAATCCCATCTCCATTGCTATCCTTAAAACTTTTTGGATATACTTGATAGACGACTGCATTATGCCACCATTTTTCTTGCATCTTTTTACCTCTATTTAAAATTGACTTTACTCCATCATAGACCTTTTATCAAAATTATGCAAGCGTTTGCTTTATCTTTTTTTCTCACTTTCGCGACTCTCTAGTTTCTAATCTTCCATTTTTTTTATATAATAGAGCTCAGAGGTAAAAAAATGAAAAAACAAGCTTTTAGTTCTGAACAATATTTAAATCTACAGCGCGACCATATCTTGGAGCGCATCAACCAATTTGACGGCAAACTCTACTTGGAGTTTGGTGGCAAAATGTTAGAAGATTTCCACGCTGCTCGTGTCCTTCCTGGATATGAACCAGATAACAAAATCAAACTCTTGCAAGAATTGAAGGAGCAAGTTGAGGTTGTTATCGCTATTAACGCTAGCAATATCGAGCACTCAAAAGCTCGTGGAGACTTGGGCATTTCTTACGACCAAGAAGTGCTTCGTTTGATCGATAAATTCAATGAACTTGGTATCTTTGTTGGTTCAGTTGTCATTACTCAATATGCAGGCCAACCGGCAGCTGATGCCTTCCGTAATCAATTAGAGAAAAATGGTATTGACTCTTATCTCCACTACCCAATCAAAGGGTATCCGACAGATATGGATCACATCATTTCTCCTGAAGGTATGGGGAAAAACGACTATATCAAAACTAGTCGTAACTTGATAGTCGTGACAGCTCCTGGACCTGGTTCAGGTAAGTTGGCAACTTGTATGTCTAACATGTACCACGACCAAATCAATGGTATCAAGTCTGGTTATGCCAAATTTGAAACCTTCCCAGTTTGGAATCTCCCACTTCATCATCCAGTAAACTTAGCTTATGAAGCTGCTACAGCAGACCTAGATGATGTCAACATGATTGACCCATTCCATCTCCAAACTTATGGAGAAACCACAGTCAACTACAACCGCGACATTGAAATTTTCCCTGTACTTAAGCGTATGCTGGAACGTATTCTCGGTGAGTCTCCTTATGCGTCTCCAACTGACATGGGTGTCAATATGGTTGGTTTTGCAATCACTGATAACGACGCTGCCATTGAAGCATCTAAGCAGGAAATTATCCGTCGCTATTACCAGACAGTTCTTGACTTCAAAGCTGAGAAGGTTGGAGAAACTGCTGTGAAGAAGATTGAGCTTCTCATGAATGACCTGGGTATCACACCAGCTGACCGAAAGGTTGCTGTTGCCGCACGTCAAAAAGCAGAAGAAACAGGTGGACCCGCTCTAGCACTTGAATTACCTTCTGGTGAAATCGTTACTGGTAAGAACTCAGAACTCTTTGGTCCAACAGCGGCTGCATTGATCAATGCTATCAAGATGTCCGCTAACATTGATGCTGAAACAAAATTAATTGAACCAGAAGTGGTGAAACCAATTCAAGGTTTGAAAATCAATCACTTGGGTAGCCGTAACCCTCGACTCCACTCAAATGAAATCCTCATCGCTCTTGCTATCACAGCAATGCAGAATCCTGATGCAGATCGTGCCATGAAAGAACTCGGAAATCTCAAAGGAAGCGAAGCTCACTCTACGATTATCCTAACAGACGAAGATAAAAATGTTCTTCGCAAACTAGGAATCAATGTAACCTTTGATCCTTACTACCAATACGATCGTTTGTATCGCAAGTAAAAATACGAAACTCACTCCTCTAAGAGTTGGATTCTTATCGTCCAGCTCTTAGAGTTTTTTATATCTTGCAAGTCTTCCACAAGCATATCTTTCAAAAATAATTCTCATTTTATAATAGATTGAATTAAGATATGAACAAAGAGATTAGGAAAGTCAACTTAATTTCTAGAAGTTTTTTTAGAATCCTTAGTGTCCTATTCTAGATTCACTCTACTATAATAGAAACTGGGATGACATTTAATTTTAGATTTATTTCTAATGAATCCTTAAAAGGAGTGATACTCAATGAAAATCAAAGAGCAAACTAGAAAACTAGCCGCAGGTTGCTCAAAGCACTGCTTTGAGGTTGTAGATGAAACTGACGAAGTCAGCTCAAAACACTGTTTTGAGGTTGTGGATAGAACTGACGAAGTCAGCTCAAAGCACTGTTTTGAAGTTGTGGATAGAACTGACGAAGTCAGTAACCATACCTACGGCAAGGCGACGTTGACGCGGTTTGAAGAGATTTTCGAAGAGTATGAATCAATCCTCTTCAATCTTGACTTGAACTACCTTGGCTGAGGTCTTGATCCATTTCCTCTACAATATCAACTTGGTGTAATAAGACTGACTGCGTCACTCTTATCTGTAACCTCAAAGTGATACTTGGAGACATCTACACAAGAGAATTAGTTTAGTCATTGATTTTCATTAAGTATACAAAAAAGTGAACAAGACAGCATTCTGATTTTCAGAAAACTATCTAGTTCACTTTTTTGTTATGATTTAATTTTTTAGTTTATTCTACTGTTACTGACTTGGCAAGGTTACGTGGTTTGTCCACATCGAGTCCACGGTGTAGGGTTGCAAAGTAAGCGACTAATTGCGTTGGTACGACCATTGAGATTGGTGAGAGGTAAGGGTGTACGGTCGTAAGAACGATATCGTCTGTATCTTTGGCAACATTTTCTTCTGCAATGGTGAGGACCTTAGCACCACGAGCTGCCACTTCTTGGATATTTCCACGAGTGTGGTTGGCAAGAACTGGGTCAGACAAGAGGGCCAATACAGGTGTTCCTTCTTCAATCAAGGCAATCGTTCCGTGCTTGAGTTCTCCTGCCGCAAAGCCTTCACACTGAATGTAAGAAATCTCTTTGAGTTTGAGACTGGCTTCCATGGCTACGTAGTAATCTTGACCGCGTCCGATGTAAAAGGCATTGCGTGTTGTTTCAAGAAGATCACGAACTTTTGCGTCGATCGTTTCTTTCTCTGAAAGAGTTGATTCGATAGACTGAGCCACGATAGACAACTCGTGAACCAGGTCAAAGGCTTTGGCTTTTTCGTTGTCATTTGCTTCACCGACTGCTTTTGCAAGGAAGGCAAGGGCTGCGATTTGGGCTGTATAGGCCTTAGTTGACGCTACGGCAATTTCAGGGCCTGCATGAAGCAACATAGTATGGTTGGCTTCACGTGACAGAGTTGATCCTGGAACGTTTGTCACTGTCAAGCTTGGAATCCCCATTTCATTGGCCTTGACCAAAACCTGACGGCTGTCAGCTGTTTCACCAGATTGACTGATAAAGATGAAGAGTGGTTTCTTGCTGAGAAGCGGCATACCATATCCCCACTCAGAGGAGATACCAAGTTCAACTGGCGTATCTGTCAATTCTTCCAGCATCTTCTTAGAAGCAAATCCTGCGTGGTAAGATGTTCCAGCTGCGAGGATATAGATGCGGTCTGCGTCTTGAACAGCCTTGATGATAGCTGGATCTACGACAACTTGACCAGCCTCATCTGTGTAGGCTTGGATTAACTTACGCATCACCGTTGGCTGCTCATCGATTTCCTTGAGCATGTAGTAAGGATATGTCCCCTTACCGATATCTGACAAGTCAAGCTCCGCAGTGTAGCTAGCACGCTCACGACTGTTGTCATCATAGTCTTGTACTTGGACGCTATCAGCTTTCACGATAACCAATTCTTGGTCATGGATTTCCATGTATTGGTTGGTCTCACGAATCATAGCCATAGCATCTGAGCAGACCATATTGTAGCCATCTCCAAGACCGATCAAGAGAGGTGATTTGTTCTTGGCCACGTAGATAACATCTGGATTTTCAGAGTCGATCAAGGCAAAGGCATAAGAACCACGGATGATGTGAAGAGCTTTTTTGAAGGCTTCAAGAACTGACAAGCCATCTTCTTCCGCAAATTTTCCAATCAAGTGAACGGCGATTTCTGTATCTGTTTGTCCCTTGAAGTTGTGTCCTGCAAGGTATTCTTCCTTGATTTCAAGATAGTTTTCGATCACCCCATTGTGGACCAAGACAAAACGTCCTGTCTCAGAGCGATGTGGGTGAGCGTTATCTTCTGTTGGTTTTCCGTGAGTCGCCCAACGAGTATGTCCGATACCAGTTGTTCCCTCCACACCAGCTGTCTTAGCAGACAATTCTGCGATACGACCGACCGCCTTAACCAGGTGATTTTCAGCACCACCTAGGACAAAAATTCCCGCAGAATCATAGCCACGGTATTCAAGCTTTTCAAGCCCTTGAATCAAAATATCAGTTGCATTTGTGTTTCCAACAACACCAACAATTCCACACATAGTATATACGACACAGGCAAGCTGTGCTTTCTCCTTAAAATTGGTATAGTCTAATTCTTCTTTTATAGAATCAGCAAAAACAGTATATACTTGTTTCTTTTACTTGTCAAGAGTAAAAATTGGTATAGCGTTATTCTACTGATTCTTTATACTAAAAGTCTATCATATTTCACCTAAAGCAAGTATTTAAAAAGGGCTCTATCGCCCTTAATAACTACTATTTTGTAGCAAGCTTGTCTGCCTCTACTACTTCTTGAAAGGTTTTTTGATAATTTACTTTAATCGTCATTTTCATGTGAGAGTCCTCGTTTCTTTTTGATGAACCTAGTATAAAATCCCTTCCTAAAACATAGCTTATATTTTCCTTAGAAAAAACTAAAAGTAACTTGTGACTCAATGAAAACGAAAGAGAAAACTAGAAAGCTAGTCACAGCTTTCTCAAAGCACTGCATTCAGTTTACCAGATAGACTAAGACGTTGTTTGAAGTGATGTTTAAGTTTATATATTCCGTAAATCAAATTATAGTGGATTGAAATAAACAGAAAGATTAGAAAAGTCAAACTAATTTCTAGAAATATTTTTAGCAGTTGTAGTGTACTGTTCTAGATTCAATCTACTATAACATAAGCATTTTTCTAAATCCCTTAGCTGCGAATCCCCACACAAAAAGAGCGTTATCGCTCTTTTACTTAGTATTTAGGAGAAGGTGCTTGCTCCTGTTGAAACGTTTTTTGGTAATTTACTTTAATCGTCATTGTCATGTGAGAGTCCTCGTTTCTTTTTGATGACTCTAGTATAGGCAATAACCCTAAAAGCAAACTTAAGATTTTCTTAGAGAAAGCTTATACTCAATGAAAATCAAAGAGCAAACTAGGAAACTAGCCGCAGGCTGCTCAAAACACCGTTTTGAGGTTGTGGATAGAACTGACGAAGTCAGTAACACATATACGGCAAGGCGACGTTGACGTGGTTTGAATTTGATTTTTGAAGAGTATTAATCTAAATGTTCTTTCTTTTCTAGATTTAGAGCAATCATATGCCACTCTGGGTCCTCCTGCCAGTTAGGAAGGGAGCTGATATAACTAGCTACCTTACGTGCTTCCTCAAGTATTGGGAAGTCCTCTATAATATCAGCCACTTGGAATTCTGGTAAGCCCGACTGTCTGGTTCCAAAGATTTCACCAGAACCACGCATTTTTAAATCTTCCTCTGCAAGAACAAAGCCATTTGTTGTCTCCGTCATGATGCGCATACGGTCTTTTCCAGAATCAGTCTTGGGATTGGCCACAAGAACCGCATAGGACTGCTTGTCTCCCCGACCGACACGACCTCTGAGCTGATGAAGCTGACTAAGTCCGAAACGGTCAGCATCCATGATAATCATGACGGTCGCATTTGGCACATTTACCCCAACCTCGATAACCGTTGTAGAGACCAGAATATCAGTCTTTCTATCTTTGAACTCCTGCATAATCTGGTCTTTTTCATCACTCTTCATCTTACCGTGTAAGAGAGCAACTTTTGCTTTTCCTGCAAAATGAGCCGTCAATTCTTCCGATAAAGCAATAGCATTTTTAAGATCTAGGGCTTCAGATTCTTCAATCAAGGGCGAAATAACATAGGCTTGAGAACCTTTTTGAATTTCTCCTTCCAACCAAGTCAGGACCTGTTGTAATTGCTCATGCTTGATCCAGCGAGTTACGATTGGTTTGCGCCCAGCAGGCATCTGGTCAATAATGGAAACATCCATATCTCCAAAGGCGGTGATGGCTAAGGTTCGTGGAATCGGAGTCGCCGTCATCATGAGGACATCTGGATTTTCTCCTTTTTCACGTAAAATACGTCTTTGTCCCACACCAAATCGGTGTTGTTCATCGATGATAATCAAACCAAGTCGAGCGTATTCCACCCCATCCTGTATAAGAGCATGGGTACCGACGATCACATCAACCTCGCCCTTAGCAATCGTTTCCAAAACCGTGCGTTTTTCTGCAGCTTTCAGTGAACCTGTTAGGAGGGCTAGTTTCAAATCTGAAAAGAGACTCTCTAAACTTTCAAAATGCTGCTCTGCGAGGATCTCTGTCGGAACCATTAGAGCTGCCTGATAACCAGCCGTTATAGCCGCGTACATCGCTAGCCCCGCAACCACTGTCTTCCCACTACCAACATCCCCTTGTAAGAGTCGATTCATGTGATGGTCCGACTTCATATCTGTTAGAATTTCTTGCAGGCTTTTTTCTTGGGCTTGAGTCAAAGCAAAAGGCAACTTCTCTTTCACTGCAGTTAGTTTTTTCTGAGACCAATTCAGGACCAACCCACTTCCTTGGACCATGTTTTCAGATTTGAGGCTTTGCAATTGCATTTGAAAATAAAAGAGTTCCTCAAACTTGATCCGACGAAGGGCTTGTTTGTATTCTGCCAAATCCTTAGGAAAGTGCATGGCACGTACAGCTTGACACCGTGACATGAGCTTATATTTGTCTAGCAAGGTTTGGGGGAGATTTTCCTCAATCAAAAGATCCAATCCTTGATCAAAGGCAGTCTTAATCACCTTAACCAAGGCTGTTTGACTAATTCCTTGAGCAAGACGATAGACAGGTTGAAGGTCATCCTCCACTTGGGCTAAAACCTTCATCCCTGTGAGACTAGCCTTGGCGCGATCCCACTTTCCAAAAACAGCTAGAGTCGCCCCTAGCTCAATCTTGTCAGCCAGGTAGGGTTGGTTAAAGAAGTTAACCGCAAACACAACTTCTCCCTGTTTAAGGCTAAAGCGAAGACGATTGCGCTTAAATCCATAATACTGAACACTAGCTGGCGTCACTACCTGACCAGATAAGACTGCCTTCTCACCATCTTCTAGCTCTAGTACCTGCTTGGTCTTGAAATCTTCATAACGGAAAGGAAAGTAGAGCAAGAGATCCTGCAAGTTTTCAATTCCTAGTTTGGCATATTTTTCTGCTGATTTAGGTCCCACGCCAGGCAAGACATGCAAGGGTTGGTGTAAATTCATGCTACTCTCCTTTCCTTCTTTCTTTTAATGATATTCTCTCGGAATTCGATCACTGAGGAGGCAAACCACCTCATAATTGATGGTTCCTCGATAAACCGCTACATCTGTTGCAGTAATCTCCTTGTCCCCGTTTGAGCCAATCAAGGTTACCTTGGTACCCAATGGATAAAGCTTAGGCAAACGAATGGTGATTTGGTCCATGGATACACGTCCTACGATGGGGCACAATTGTCCATCCACCAGAACTGAGAAATTCTGCATATCTCGTGTCCAACCATCTGCATAACCTATCGGTACCGTTGCAATGACTTGCTCACCGTCTGCTTGATAAGTTGCTCCGTAACCCATACAAGCACCAGCCTCTACTGTTTTGATATGAACAATAGCCGACTCCAAAGTTAAGGCTAGTTTTAGTTCATAAGGCAATTCCAAAACTTGTCCACTTGGATTGAGACCATACATGGAATCTCCCATACGAACAGCACTGAAAATAGTTTCTGCATGCCATAGAGTCGTTGCTGAGTTACTCGCATGGACTAGTTCTGGTACTTCTTGCAAGTCAGCTAGGATTCCCTTAAAGCATTCTAACTGTTGCTTAAAGTAACTATCTGATTCTTCATCAGCAGTTGCAAAATGGGTAAAGATCCCTTCAACATTTGCTCCATGCTCCTTGAGTAAAGTTTGAGCTTGTGCCGCCTCACTTGCACTTCTAAAACCAATTCGTCCCATACCTGAGTCAATTTTAAGGTGAACAATTAAACCTGATAAGTCTGACTCTGTGGCTATGAGTTTCTGGATCCATTCCAACCCAGCCACTGTCAAGGCAATATCAAAGTCCTTAGCCAATGAAAGAGATTCAACCTCAGATACTCCTAAAATAAGAATCTTCTTAGAAATTCCTGCCTGACGAAGCTCGATGGCTTCATCGATATTAGAAACGCAAAAACCATCAACGTCACCCTGGATAGCTGTTGCAACAGCAACCGATCCGTGCCCATAGGCATTGGCTTTTACAACTGCCCATTTGAGGGTATCTTGGAGAATGTGCGCTCCCATTTGTTGGATATTGTAGCGAATTGCTTCTAGATGAATAAGGGCCTTGGTTGGTCTATGTGGACTAGTTTTCATAATCTTCCTCCAAAATAACACTAGCTGTCACAAACTGATCTGTATGGCTGATAGATAGCCAAACTTTTCCTGAAAACGGGGATTTGCTGAAGTAGGGAGCACCTCTCTCATTGTTCAAAATTTCCAAATCCTGAAATCCTAGCTTTCCAATACCCGTTCCTATAGCCTTTGAAAAAGCTTCTTTAGCTGACCAACGACCAGCCAAATACTCGATCTGCCTACGACCTTTGAGACTGGCAAAGCGCTCCATTTCCTTGTCTGTCAAGACACGCCGCGCAAAACCTTCTCTTTTTTCAACTGCATTTTGTATAGAAGCTAAAGCTTCGATATCAATTCCGTGTCCAACTATCATTTTCGTCAAAAAGAGTTGAGATACCCCCAACTCCATCCTTTTCACTTATTTTGTTTTGTTAAGGTAGTATAGATTTCTTCTACCAAGGCTACTGTGTTTTCCCATCCTAGACATGGGTCTGTAATGGAACAACCAAAGATTTCTGGTTGATTTTGGCGACCATCTGCCAAGTAGGATTCAATCATGAAACCTCGAACTGTTTTTTTAATCTTTTCATTCCAGTCACGGTTGAGCAGAGCCTGGCGAACAATTCGAACTTGCTCCATATATTGCTTCCCTGAATTATCATGGTTGGTATCAATCATGATAAAGGGATTTTCAAGCCCCATAGACTCGTAACGCCCGATAGCATTTAAGAGAGTTTCATAGTAGAAGTTTGGTTCATTCTTCCCATATTCATTCATAGCTCCACGAAGGATAACGTGAGCTAGGGGATTACCTGAAGTCTCAACTTCTTGTCCATGGTAAAGAAATGTTTGCTTGTTTTGTGCAGCATAGATGGCATTAAACATAACAGACAGATTTCCAGAGGTTGGATTTTTCATACCCACTGGTGCATCAATCCCTGAAGCTACAAAACGGTGTTCCTGATCTTCTACTGAACGCGCACCCACTGCATGGTAGCTCACCAAGTCGTCAACCAAGACTAGATTGGATGGATAAAGCATTTCATCTGCTGTGGTTAGTCCAGTTTCTGTAATAACACGATAATGAAGCTGACGAACAGCCTGCAAACCATTAATCAAACTTGGTGCTTTAGAAGTATCTGGCTGATGAACCAAACCCTTGTAGCCATCTCCATTGGTACGTGGCTTAGCTGTGTAAACACGCATGACCATGAAAATCTTATCCGCAACTTTTTTCTGCAAGTCTGCCAAACGACGAGCATATTCAAGCACTGCTTCTTCATTATCAGATGAACAAGGTCCAATGACCAAAAGAATACGGTCATCCTTACCAGATAGAATATCAGCCAGTTCTTGGTCTCGGCTTTCCTTATGTTGCAAGGCTTCTGCAGACAGCTGTGTTTCCGCCTTAATCGCTTCAATATCGATTTCTTGACCTTTTTCAATAAATGCCATATTATTCTCCTAGTCTTTGGTAGATTTCGCGTACAAGAGTCTCAGTATTTTCCCATCCTAGACATGGATCGGTGATAGATTTTCCAAAGACCTCTGGTTCATTTTGACGTCCGTCTTCTAGATAAGACTCAATCATGAAACCACGGACATATTTTTTAATCTTTTCATTCCAATCGCGGTTAATCAAGGTCTGACGTACGATACGAATCTGATCCATATACTGTTTGCCTGAGTTATCATGGTTGGTATCAATGATGATAAATGGATTTTCAAGGCCCATCTTTTCATACTGGGCAATGGTATCCATCAAATTATCATAGTAGTAGTTAGGAATATTTTTCCCGTATTCATTGAGGGCACCACGGAGAATGGCATGCGATAGAGGATTTCCAGTCGTTTCAACTTCTTTCCCTAGGAAAAGGAAACTTTGTTTGTTTTGAGCTGCATAAATACCGTTGAACATAACATTGAGATTACCAGACGTTGGATTTTTAAAACCTGTCGCAAAATCTGCTCCACTAGCTACAAAACGGTGTTGTTGGTCTTCAACCGAACGAGCTCCAACTGCCATATAAGAAATCAAGTCATCTACCAAAGGAAGGTTTTCTGGGTACAACATCTCATCCGCTGTGGTCATTCCTGTTTCAGAAATAACACGGTAGTGCAGGTGACGAACCGCCTTGATCCCATTAATGAGACTAGGTGCTTCTTTGGCATTTGGTTGGTGAATCAATCCCTTATAGCCATCACCATTAGTACGTGGTTTAGCAGTGTAGACACGCATGACCATAAAGACGCGGTCTTTTACTTCTTCTTGCAGTTTTGCCAAACGCTTGGCATACTCAAGAACTGCTTCTTCATTGTCAGACGAACACGGACCAATCACTAACAAAATGCGTTGATCTTCACCACGAATAATCGCTTCAAGTTCTTGATCGCGTTGTTGTTTATTGGCAAGTGCTTGTCCTTCTAATTTAGACAAACTACGAACTTCTTCAATATTAATTTTAGGGCTTTTGGCTGTAAATACCATGATTCATCCTCCTTATAAAGCAAACGGATGCCAAGCGAAAATTCACTTTTCACTAGGCATCCGCCTGAAAATTAGTCATTCTTAACGTCGTTTACCGTGACAGTTTTTAAATTTCTTACCAGAACCACATGGACACAAGTCATTACGCTTCACTTGGCTAAGATCCAAATCTGCAGGAAGCTCAGTCTGTTGTGCAGCAATATTACGAGCCGCTGTCGTACTGATATGACGCTCTGCTTGTGGACGCTCTTGTTCATGAATTTGTGCTTTCATCATCAAACGAGTCACATCAAACTCAATCGAACCAATCATATCATTAAACATACGGAAACCTTCTGCTTGATACTCAACGACAGGGTTGTTTTGTGCGTAACCACGAAGGCCAACAGCATTACGCAACTGATCAAGAGCATCGATATGGTCTGTCCACTTGTTGTCTACAACACGTAGGATCAAGACTTTTTGGAATTCTTTAACAGCTTCCTCATCTCGAAGCTTAGCAACTTGGCTATCGTAGACTTTCAAGGCACGTTGGTAAAGTTCATCTTTGATTGCTTGGTCTGACAAACCTTCTAGGTCTGAAAGTGAAATTGAATCTTCTGGAAGCAAGTTGTATCTTGCAAAATTCAAGATAGCTTCTAGTTTTTCATCTTGTTTAGCACGCGCATGATTATCAACAACACGATTAATGGTGCGTTTAATCATTGCATGAATCTCAGGAGCCAAGTCGCGATCAGCAGTGATAACATCGTAACGTTGTGAGTAGATAATCTCACGTTGCTCACGCATGACATCATCGTATTGAAGGACTTGTTTACGTGTATCGTAGTTATTTCCTTCAACACGTTTTTGTGCTGCTTCAACCTGACGTGTCAACATACGAGATTTGATTGCCTCGTCTGACATATTGAGACGTTCAAAAACACCCTTCAAGCGCTCTGAACCGAAACGTTTCATCAAATCATCTTCAAGAGAAAGGTAGAATTGAGATTCCCCTGGATCCCCTTGACGTCCTGAACGTCCACGAAGCTGGTTATCGATACGACGGCTTTCATGACGTTCTGTACCGATGACACAAAGTCCACCAAGTTCACGAACACCTTCACCAAGTTTGATGTCGGTACCACGACCAGCCATGTTGGTCGCGATTGTAACTGCACCACGCTGGCCAGCATTCATGATGATTTGAGCTTCTTTGTAGTGGTTCTTGGCATTCAATACTTCGTGAGGAACGCCTGCAGCTACTAATTTTTTAGAAATATAATCACTAGTTTCAACTGCAACAGTACCTACCAAGACTGGTTGACCTTTTTGGTAGCGAGCTTTTACATCTTCGACAACAGCCTTAAATTTAGCTTCAAGACTAGCATAAAGTACATCTGGATGGTCAATACGTTGAACTGGACGGTTTGTTGGGATAGGAATAACACGAATATTGTAGATTTCGCGGAATTCTTCTTCCTCAGTCTTACCAGTACCTGTCATACCAGACAACTTCTTGTACATACGGAAGAGGTTTTGGTAGGTGATAGAAGCTGAAGTCTTAGTTTCGTCCTGGATTGGCACACCTTCCTTAGCCTCAATCGCTTGGTGCAAGCCATCAGAATAACGACGACCTTCCATAGTACGACCTGTAAATTGGTCGACAATCAAGATTTCCTGCTCTTCGCTGACCACATAGTCAATATCAAGAAGCATGATGTAGTTGGCACGAAGGGCGTTGTCGATAAAGTGAGTCAGAGCAACATTTTCAATGTCGTAGAGGTTGCTTAGATTGAAGTAGCTTTCGGCCTTGTCAATACCAGAATCAGATAGACCAATCGTCTTAGACTGAATATCAATGATATAGTCATCCTTATCCAAAGACTTCACAAAATGGTCAGCCATATGGTAGAGTTGGCTTGTTTCAACTGCATTGGCCCCTGAAACAATCAAAGGAGTACGAGCTTCGTCGATCAAGATTGAGTCAACCTCATCGACCAAGGCGTAGTTGAGTGGACGTTGAACCATATTTTCAGCACGAACGACCATGTTATCACGAAGATAATCGAAACCAATCTCTGAGTTTGTTGAATAAGTGATATCACACTCATAGGCTTCTTTTTTCTCCATTGGAGATTTGGCCGCCAAGTTAATCCCTACTGACAAGCCAAGCCATGAGTACAACTCACCCATCTCAGTCGCATCACGTTCAGAAAGGTATTCATTGACCGTAACTACGTGAACCCCTTTACCTGAAAGAGCATTGAGGTATACAGGCATAGTCGCTGTCAAGGTTTTCCCCTCACCAGTACGCATCTCAGGAACGTCACCATGGTGAAGAACGATCCCCCCCATAACCTGAACCTTATACGGGAAAAGACCAAGAACACGCTTAGCTCCCTCGCGTACAACAGCAAACGCCTCATACAAAAGTTGGTCAAGAGTCTCACCATTTTGATAGCGTTGTTTGAATTCTTCTGTTTTTGCTTTCAATTGCTCGTCTGTTAACGCAGCCATTTCATCTTCATATTTTAGGACTTTGTCCGCCATCTTTTCCAGACGACGAATCTCTCCTTTATCATTTTCGATGATTGTTTTTAGTAAATTTGCCATTTTTTTCCTTACTTTAAATTCTGAATATTTTAGAATGTTCTTTTTATTGTAGCATATTTGCCCAATTTTTTCAAGAAATATTCCGTTTTCCCTTAGGACGAAAAAAGGGCTAACCAAGGTGATTAGTTCCCTTAAAATTCCTATTCCGAGGCTAGTTTTCTTCATTAATGCTTCTAGCTAGTTTTTCCATGAAAAATTGACCATCATTTTCTATCAGATACAAGTTTGCCTATTTCTTTCAAGGAAGACTGGATTTTTTCTTTTCCAATCGCAGCTTATTCATAAATTTTAGACAAGCATAGATTTTCCAGTCATTGACTAAGGATAAAAGGACTAAAAGTAGCCAGATCATCCATCTAGCAAGATCCCTTGGTTCTTGTAAAATAAAGTTAAATAAGACTAGCGAAAAAAGAGTGAAAACTAGACTAAACAAGGCTGCTAGAGGCATATAAAACCAATAAAAATAGTAAAAGACAGAAAAGTACTTACTTCCTGGCTGTACCTTCCCTTGCCAACGAAAAAAGTAAAAGTAGGGTGCCAAAATCAAGAATTTTAATAGTTTTTCCATCTCCTTACCTCTCCAACGCGTTCCTTATTTTATTATAGCAAAAAATCTGGAAATGTCCTTCCAGATTCTACTTTTTTATTTGCGTTTTCTTGCGATGAGATGGATTGGTGTTCCTTCAAAAACAAAGGCCTTGCGGATTTGATTTTCCAAGAAACGCAAGTAAGAGAAGTGCATGAGCTCTTCTTCGTTGACAAAGATAACAAAGGTTGGTGGTTTGGTTGCCACTTGAGTCGCATAGAAAATCTTGAGGCGTTTCCCTTTATCTGTCGGTGTTGGGTTGATAGCAATAGCATCCATAATCACATCATTCAAGACAGCTGATGGAATACGGGTATTTTGACTCTCGCTGATTTGCTTAATCATCTCAGGTAACTTGTGGAGACGTTGCTTGGTCAAAGCTGAAACAAAGATAATCGGTGCGTAAGGCAGGTATTGGAACTGCTCACGAATATCTTCCTCCCAGTTTTTCATGGTATGGTTGTCTTTTTCAAGCGTATCCCACTTATTGACCACGATAATCATCCCTTTACCAGCTTCGTGGGCAAATCCAGCGATACGCTTGTCATACTCACGAATACCTTCTTCGGCATTGAGGACCATCAAAACTACATCTGAACGGTCAATAGCACGCATAGCACGCATAACCGAGTATTTCTCAGTATTTTCATAGACTTTACCTGACTTACGCATACCAGCCGTATCAATCATGGTAAACTCTTGGCCGTCAGCATCTGTAAAATGGGTGTCAATGGCATCACGAGTGGTACCAGCGACAGGGCTGGCAATGACGCGATCTTCTCCCAAAATGGCATTGATCAAGCTAGATTTTCCGACATTTGGACGACCAATCAAGCTGAATTTAATAACATCTGGATTTTCTTCTTCAACTTCATGTGGGAGGTTTTCCACAATAGCATCCAGCACATCCCCTGTCCCAATACCGTGAACAGATGAGATTGGTAGAGGTTCGCCCAATCCAAGAGCATAGAAATCATAGATATCATTTCGCATCTCTGGATTGTCAACCTTGTTAACGGCTAAGATGACTGGTTTATGAGTTTTATAAAGTTTACGGGCAACGTATTCGTCCGCATCTGTAATTCCTTCTTTACCAGACACGACAAAGACGATAACATCTGCTTCTTCCATGGCAATTTCTGCCTGGTGCTTGATTTGTTCCATGAAAGGCGCATCGACATCATCGATACCCCCAGTATCAATCATACTAAAAGAACGATTGAGCCACTCACCTGTGGCATAGATACGATCTCGCGTTACACCTTCAATATCTTCTACGATTGAGATGCGTTCTCCCGCGATACGGTTAAATAGGGTTGATTTCCCAACATTGGGACGTCCCACAATGGCAACAGTTGGTAAGGCCATGTTTTCTCACTTTCTACAATAACTTCTTCTGCTCAAGATTTTCTCGAGTCGAGCTTGGTTCTGGATTGCCAAATTGCTCTGCCAAACGTTGACTCCAAGTTGTAGTCGCACGCGCACCTGCATATTCAGTCTGTACACGGTCATAGGCTTCAATAGCCTCAGTTGACTGTTCTTGGTATTCTTCCTCAAAGACAACATTCTCTAGGGGCAGTCTTGGTTTTACATCATGCTGTTGGTTTGGCACACCGAGTGCAATCCCAAAGACTGGATAGGTATAGTCAGGAAGCTTGAACAATTCTGCTAACTCAACAGACTTGTAACGCACCAAACCGATAATCACTCCACCATAGCCTAGGCTTTCTGCCGCAAGCAAGGCATTTTGTCCAGCCAAAGCCGCATCTACTGAAGTGATGAGGAGTCCTTCCACCCCTTGAGGTTGGAAAACATCCGTATGGAGACGAGCCCCTTTTTCTGCACGGTTTAGATCACCAACAAAGAGAAGAAAGGCTGCAGACTGGCGAATAGCTTCCTGAGGTACTAGCTCAAATAAGGCGTCCTTCTTTTCTTGACTTCTGACAAGAATGACCGAGTAGGATTGGAAATTTTTCCAAGAAGAAGCCATTTGGGCAGCTGTCAAAATCTCATTCAATTCTGCTTGGGGAATCTCTTGCTCTTTAAATCTACGCACTGAAGTATGAGCCTTCATTAATTTGATTGTTTCTGTCATCGGCGATTTTCTCCTTCAAGTCTGGTTTCCTCTGCTAAATAACGAATGCGTTCCATGACGCGTCTAGCTTCCCAGGTTTCGTCATTTCCATTTTTCCCTTTAGCGAAATGCAGCTCCAAATCTTCAAAATTGAAGTTGGAGGTGAAAAAGGTCGGTAAATCTTCCTGCATGCGATATTGGAGAATGACCTGCAGGATCTCGTCACGCACCCAAGCTGTTGATTGCTCGGCACCAATATCATCTAAAATCAAGACTTCAGCCAGCTTAATCTCGTCCACCAAGGTCTTAACATTGCCATCACCGATGGCATTTTTGACATCGATGACAAAACTAGGATAGTGGAGGAGAGTTGATGAAACACCACGTTTTTCTGACAAATCATGGGCTAGGGCAGCCACCATGAAACTTTTACCCACACCAAAGTCTCCATATAGGTAGAGACCTTTTCGAATAGCTGGATATTGCTCCACAAAGGCTAGGAGCTTTTCAAAAACTGGCAAGCGCCCCAAATCATCCAGGTCTACTTGAGCTAAGCTAGCTTTTTTAAGACTAGCTGGAAGGTTGATTAGTTTGAGACGGTTTTTAATCGCTGCTTCTTTTTCCGCTGCAATTAGCTCTGGAGTCTCTTCATAAGAGACGTCCGCATAGCCATGGTTCATGACTAGGATAGGCTTGTAGCCACGCGCGATATAGTCTGTATCTCCTCGGAGGAACTTATCTCTCTCAGTGATATATTGGTTAAACTTGGAAATACTACGGTTCAACTCCTCCTGACTGAGAGATTCTTTCTGGATAAAGGCCGCAACATCAGGGTCTTTCACAATTTGCTGGACCAAATCCTGATACTGAAATCGGCTTGGTTGACGCTTGAGTACGTCTCCGACACTTTCCATCTAGTCTCCTCCTTTTTCTAATCGAGCTAACATTTCTTTTTTCTTACGTTCTAGTTCTAAGCGAGTTTCTTCGCTCGTTTCATTCTTATATTCAGGATTGCTCCATTTAGGCACATTGGTTTTTGCTGGGGCAGTCTGATTCTGCTTTTGCGTTTTTACTTTTTGGCCACGTTCACGAATACGGAGGACAGCCTCCTCAGCACTACGAATATTTTGATAGGCGTAGTCATTAGCCACCTTCATGGCGTATTTTTCATTGATATTGGCTGAATCAACCTTATTAAAGGTTAGGAGCAAGATAACATTGATCACTTCATCCAGCAAACCCAAGGCTGCCATCTGCTGGAGCAGGTCCCGTTCAGTCTGGGTAATACTTCCTTTGCGGGTCTGCTTGATTTCAGCAAGGAACTGCAAGGCTGTCTTTTTCTTAGCCTCTCGGATAATGGTTGCTTCCTTGGGACTAAAGTCAGAAGTCACAGGCTTTTGCGCTATCTTTTCACGGATGCGTTTGACAGAAATCACTTGCGACACTGCTGTCGCTTTGGCTACTTGATAGGTCTCAAACCAGGTCCACTTCTGCTCATCAGCTATTGCAAACAAGGCCAAAACATCCGAAGTCTCATCTTGAAAACGAAGACCATCGCGAGCCATAAGCTGACGGAAATGCTCCAAATCAAAATCATCTGCTAGAGGCTGACTGCTAGAGGTTTCTTGACTCGCAGACTCGGATAACTGAGGGAAAATTTGACTTAAGGCCACCGAGATCGGTTCCCCTTCAACACCTTCCTGCCTCATGGCTGCAACCGCACTATCCCCTATCATTTTTTCTAACAAGGTCCGATAGACTGTATGTTGTAAAAATTCTTGAGTTGATAAGGGAGAATGGAGTAACAAGTTATAGGCCTCCCCCTGCTGATAGAGGGTCACCAATTTCATGGCTGTTAGAGTTTTAAAAGCCTTTAAAAGGGTATCCATCCCAAAATTAAGATGATTAAGCATGGCTGCAAAGAGATGTTCCTTTTGACCACCATCCCAAAAAGTCACAGCATAAAGATAGAGGCTCAGCGCCTCCTGACCGATAATCGGGAGGTAGCACTGCACCATTGATGAGGTATCTTGCGACACCCGATTATTCTTTACAAAAGAAAAACGGTCATTTGGCTTCATTTATTTTTCCTTTTTCTTTTTAGAGGATTGTGTGATCTGCTGGAGTAGGCTTTCAAGCTCACTCACATCCTTAAAGCTACGGTAAACGCTGGCAAAACGTACATAAGTAATCTCATCTAACTCTGCCAACTCTTCCATAACCAAAGAGCCAATAACCTCACTCTGAATTTCATTTTCATTGCGACTACGGAGTTTTTGTTCGATACGATTGACCACCATGCCAATTTCATCACTAGACACTGGACGTTTCTGGGCTGAACGAATAATCCCGTTAAAGATTTTATCTCTTGAAAATTGTTCCCGTGTACCATCTTTTTTGACCACAACTAGTGTTCTCTCTTCAACACGTTCATAGGTTGTAAAACGATGCTGACACTCTTCACACTCACGTCTTCTTCTGATTGTATTTCCTTCTTCAGCCTGGCGACTATCGATCACACTTGATTTTGTAGCGCCACATTTTGGACAACGCATGCCTTTCCCTCCTTGTCGTTTTCTTTTCATTATACCATTTTTTAAGAGATTCCCAAAATAATTCTCCTTTTAGCTTGACAAGTTTTTTGTTTTGTTGTATTATTGAATTAACACAAAGGTGAATAGAAAGGAGATCGTGATGTCTTGGACATTTGATAACAATAAACCCATTTATTTGCAGATTATGGAGAAAATCAAATTGCAGATTATTTCCCATAAACTCGAGCCCAATCAACAGCTTCCAACCGTTAGAGAATTAGCTAGCGAGGCAGGTGTCAATCCCAACACCATCCAGCGCGCCCTATCGGACTTGGAGAGAGAAGGCTTTGTCTATACCAAGCGAACATCTGGACGCTTTGTCACAGAGGATTTGGACTTGATCCTCCAATCCCGTAAGCAACTGTCAGAAGAACAGCTGCAACAGTTTGTAACAGGCATGGTAGAATTCGGCTATGAAAAAGAAGAACTACCGACTGTTTTGAGAGATTATATTGAAGGAGTTTAAACTATGACCTTGTTAGCATTTGAAAATGTGTCAAAATCCTACGGAGCAAGCCCTGCTCTTACAAATGTTTCCCTTGAAATTCCAGCTGGAAAAATCGTTGGCCTCCTTGGCCCAAACGGTTCTGGAAAGACAACCTTGATTAAACTAATCAACGACTTGCTACAGCCAGAGGAAGGACGTATCCTTATCAATGGTATGGAACCAAGCCCTGCAACTAAGGCGATTATTTCTTATCTCCCTGATACGACCTACCTCAACGAACAGATGAAGGTCAAGGAAGCTCTCACTTATTTCAAGACCTTCTACCAAGATTTCAATCTTGAACGTGCTCAAGGTCTCCTTCGTGACCTTGGCATCGATGAGAACAGCCGTTTCAAGAAACTCTCAAAAGGGAACAAAGAAAAGGTTCAGTTGATCCTTGTCATGAGTCGTGATGCTCGTCTATATGTGCTTGATGAACCAATCGGTGGTGTCGACCCCGCAGCTCGTGACTATATCTTGAACACCATCATTAACAACTACTCTCCAACTTCAACTGTCTTGATTTCAACTCACTTGATTTCAGATATCGAACCAATCTTGGATGAGATTATCTTCCTCAAGGATGGAAAAGTCGTCCGTCAAGGAAATGTTGATGATATTCGCTATGAGTCTGGAGAGTCTATCGATCAACTCTTCCGTCATGAATTCAAAGCCTAGTTAAAGGAGATTATTATGTTTTGGAATTTAGTTCGTTATGAATTTAAAAATGTTAACAAATGGTATTTAGCCCTCTATGGTGCTGTGTTAGCACTTTCTGGTCTTATCGGAATTCAAGCAAAGACCTATAACAATCTACCCATCAAAGAAAGTCAACCTATTCTACTTGTTTTTCTTGCACTCGTATTTGGTGGCTTGATGATTACGCTTGGGATTTCAACCTTGATTTTGATCATCCGTCGCTTCAAAGGTAGTGTCTATGACCGACAAGGTTATCTCACTTTGACCTTGCCAGTTTCCGAACACCAGATTATCCTAGCCAAACTCTTAGGGGCCTTCATTTGGTCTCTGATCAGTTCAGCAGTATTGGTTCTGAGCATTTATATCATTCTTGTGATAATTGAGCCTAATTCTGTTGATTTCCTTGCTTTTAAAGACTTGTTCCAACAGTACCTAGACAGTATCAGCTTATCTCTGATTTCATTCATCCTCAGCACTGTAGCAGGCATACTATGCATCTACTTGGCAATCTCAATCGGACAACTCTTTAATGAATACCGTACAGCTCTTGCAGTTTTAGCCTATATTGTCATTCATGTTGTCCTTGGATTCAGTGATCTCTTCTTAAACTTTGGTACCCATTACAATATGATGCTTACTTATGAAATCTTCAAAGACCTAATCCTTATCGCAGTCTTCTATCTCGGAAACTACTACATCTTGAAAAACAAGGTTAATCTTCAGTAATCATTCAGAGGCTAGTTAAAAACTTAATTTTATAGTGGATTGAACTTAGAGTAGCACGTCATGGATTCTAAAACATTTTTAAAAATTAATTTGACTTTCCTAACCTCTTTGTTCATATCTTATTTCAATCAACTATAGTAAAAAATGAAATAGATCTGTCTATGATCAAACGCATATTATCGGCTCTATAATATTTGTAGTGGGTAAATCCCCTATAGATATTATGGAGCCTATTTTTGTGTAGAAAACATACTAAGATTAGTAGTGAGAAAATCTCCGACGGGAGAGAGTACTCACTACTTTTTCTTTATGTTAAAGTAGAGGTGTCTTGTAAAGTCGTAGGGCTCTTTGGCGCTAGACGTCGCTTGACAAACTGGCAAGACACCTGTTTTAGGTGGAATTTGATCAAAGTATGTGGGACGCTAGACGTCGCGTATTGAAAATAAAATCACTAAAACACGGAATTATTCAAGACAAAAGAGGTAATATCATGCGTACAGTATTTGGGATTGATGTGAGTAAGGCAAGTTCTGAGGTGGCAATTTTAGTCAACGGTGAAAAGATTCATGGATACACTATGCTCAAGAATTGCTTCGTCTTTCTGAGCACAGACAGGTTGTCTTAGACGACATGGTAGGTCTAGCTCAGCCTTTACCAGAGTATGACATCTTACGATCAATTCCTGGCATCGCAGAAACCACAGCGACATCTATCATTGGCGAATTGGGAGATATTCGTCGCTTTCAGTCTACCAATCAAATCAACGCTTTTATTGGCATTGACCTGAGACACTATGAATCTGGGAACTTTCTCGCCAAGGAACACATTACTAAGCGAGGTAATCCCTATGCCAGAAAAATCTTGTTCAAGTGCATTCATAACATCGCTTCAGCTAGTCATACCAATCCCTGCCATATCGCCGACTTTTATGAGAAACGAAAAAGACAATCGACAATAGCTTCAACCAAGCCACATGCGATTGCCTCTATACATCGTCTCATTCGAACAATGTATTACCTCATTACGCATAACAAACTTTACGATTACTCTTTGACCCAAAATCGATAAGGTCATCTATGCCGTATTATTATAACACCTTGTTTCAAAAAATACCAGATGAGGTGTTTTTTAGCGTGCCCTTTTATGGATCAATAAGTGGTAAAAATAAGACAGTAACCTCAGAATAGCTACTGTCTTATCTCTTTTTTTACTTAAGGCCCTTGATATACTTGACAAATGGTAGAAAAGAGCTTTTAAGCTCTTCAACTACGGAGAATAAGGGATTCGAACCCTTGCGCCAGTTACCCGACCTAACGATTTAGCAAACCGTCCTCTTCAGCCTCTTGAGTAATTCTCCTATTAATGGGCACGAGTGGACTCGAACCACCGACCTCACGCTTATCAGGCGTGCGCTCTAACCACCTGAGCTACGCGCCCAAGTTAAATAACTTGGTAAATGAACTATATGTTCAAAGCGGGTGACGAGAATCGAACTCGCGACAACAGCTTGGAAGGCTGTAGTTTTACCACTAAACTACACCCGCATAAAAACAAATATGGCGCGAGACGGAATCGAACCGCCGACACATGGAGCTTCAATCCATTGCTCTACCAACTGAGCTACCGAGCCTTATTGCGGGAGCAGGATTTGAACCTACGACCTTCGGGTTATGAGCCCGACGAGCTACCGAGCTGCTCCATCCCGCGTTAATAATAAAGGAGGATGTGGGATTCGAACCCACGCACGCTTTTACACGCCTGACGGTTTTCAAGACCGTTCCCTTCAGCCGGACTTGGGTAATCCTCCATCGTATTTAATGGACCTTGTAGGACTTGAACCTACGACCACTCGGTTATGAGCCGAGAGCTCTAACCAGCTGAGCTAAAGGTCCAACAAGATCATTATAGCGGCGAAGGGGATCGAACCCCCGACCTCCCGGGTATGAACCGGACGCTCTAGCCAGCTGAGCTACACCGC